>JAMDCK010000019.1 GCA_023488435.1 Actinomycetota bacterium | reverse complement strand
GGCGATAACATCGAGATCCGTGGAGAGCTCATCGCTCCGATCGCGATGGAAGAGGGCCTCAGGTTCGCTATCCGTGAGGGTGGACGCACCGTCGGCTCGGGCCGTGTTACCAAGATATTGAAGTAACGGCTGTCATTCGACACGCCTCGATGATTATGGAGGGAAAAGAGTTGACCAAGCAGAAGATACGGATTCGACTAAAGGGCTACGACCATGAGATCGTCGACCAGTCCACCAAGATGATAGTCGATACCGCTCAAAAGACCGGAGCTAAAGTCTCGGGACCAATCCCGTTGCCGACGGAGCGCAATCTGTACTGCGTAATCCGCTCTCCCCACGTCAACAAGGACAGCCGCGAGCATCTTGAAATGAAGACGCACAAGAGACTCATCGACATCATGGAGCCGACCCCTAAGACCGTCGACTCATTGATGAGACTCGACTTGCCCGCGGGTGTCGATATCGAGATCAAACTGTAGGGCAGCATTGTAAGAAGTTGACCGTTCAGTCCGCTGGCACATGCGCGTATGGGACGCGCCCGAGGCGCCAAGACTGATGAAAGAAGTGGAGTAGTTCGGTGATAGAAACGATTCTTGGAAGGAAGCTGGGGATGACCCAGCTGTGGAGCGAGGATGACAAAATCATCCCGGTCACAGTCATTGAAGCTGGCCCATGTGTGGTCACGCAGGTGAAATCGCTCAAGAGAGATGGCTATTCGGCGGCTCAGATCGCCTTCGGTGACGTCAAGGAGTCCAAGGTCAACAGGCCGACCAAGGGGCACTTCGACAAGGCCGGCGTCACTCCTAAGCGGCATCTGTCGGAAGTTCGCCTGGAGGACGACCATTCGGTCAAGTCCGGTGACGTTCTGACCGTCGAAGGGTTTGAGGTAGGCACCAAAGTTCACATCAACGGCGTGAGTAAGGGTAAGGGCTTCGCCGGTGTTATGAAGCGCCATAACTTCCGAGGCGGTCCTGGTGGTCACGGCTCGCACTTCCACCGCGCCCCAGGGGCGATCGGAATGTGCGCCACCCCGGCCCGCGTACTCAAAGGCACTAAGATGCCGGGCCAGATGGGCAACGAGAAGGTCACGGTCAGGAACCTGGAGATCGTCCGCGTGGACACCGAGCAGAATCTGCTCATGGTCAGAGGTGCTGTTCCCGGTGGCAAAGGTGCTTTATTGACGATTCGCAAGGCGTGACCGGGCAGGTCACGGTACTTGATCGATGTAGTGTGATTCGAGGAGCAACAACAAAATGGCAACGATAGATATCAAAGATACAGCAGGAAAGAAACTCGGTGAGCGTGAAGTCGCAGATAGCGTCTTCGCTATCGAGCCGCATACCTTTGCGATGCACCAGGTCGTAAGGAGCCAACTTGCCGGTCAGCGTGCCGGGACCCACAGCTCCAAAGGCCGCAGTGAGGTATCGGGTGGCGGCGCCAAACCATGGCGTCAGAAGGGCACCGGCCGCGCTCGGCAGGGAACCATCAGGGCTCCCCAGTGGAAGGGCGGCGGAGTGGTCTTCGGCCCGACTCCCCGCGCACATGGATTCAGTGTTCCCAACAAGGTCGTCAAGTTGGCGATGAGAAGCGCGCTGTCTGCGAAAGCGGCGGAGGGCGTGCTGCACATCGTTGATGATCTGGCATTTACCGAACCTTCGACGAAGCGAGCCACTGAAATATTGGCCAAACTCCAGATCGAAGGTCGCGTGACAGTCGTCGTAGCCAATGACGATATCGACGCAATGCTTTCGTTCCGCAACATCCCCAAGGTGCGCGTGATCGCCGTCAGTGATTCCAACACCTATGACCTCGTGAACAACAACCATGTGCTGATGACCAGCGCCGCTGTGACATGGCTAGAGGGGGTGCTTGTGTAATGGCAGATGCACGCTCGGTAGTCATAAGGCCGATAGCTTCTGAGAAGGCATATGAGATGGCCTCAATGAACCGCTATACTTTCGAGGTCGCTAAGACTGCGTCGAAGCCGCAGATCGCGGATGCGGTGTCCGAGATATTCGGAGTCACCGTAATCAACGTGAATACTATGAACGTGTCCGGAAAGCCCAAGCGGTTGAGGAATCGCAAGGGACTCACTCGGAGCTGGAAGAAGGCCGTAGTGACCCTGAAGGAAGGCGATTCGATCGAGTTGTTCTAGGAACCTGCCGGAGCGACATTTGTCGTAGGTGCTCTTCGATAGAGCCACCCGGCACCGTGGTAGACAGAACCCCCTTAGGACAAGGATGTGCGATTCACCCAAAGGCGAAAGGCCGATGGGTTTGGAAGGAGAATCGATGGGAATCAAGAAGTACAAACCGACATCGCCTGGCCGCAGATTCCAGTCGGTCTCGGATTTTGCCGAGATCACTAGGAGCGAGCCTGAGAAGTCGCTACTGGAGCCGTTGCACCGCAAGGGTGGCAGGAACAACTATGGCCGGATTACCACGCGCCATCAGGGCGGCGGACACAAGAGGCGTTATCGCCGCATAGACTTCAAGCGTGATAAGGACAACATCCCAGCCCGCGTTGCATCGATCGAGTACGATCCCAACAGATCCGCTCGTATCGCGCTGCTCCACTATGCTGATGGAGAGAAGCGCTACATCCTTGCGCCGAAGGGATTGAAAGTCGGAGCCGAGATCCTGAGCGGTCCGGATGCCGATATCAAGCCGGGCAACGCACTGCGCCTCAAGGATATTCCCACGGGTACAGTCGTTCATGCTGTAGAGCTACACCCGGGGAAGGGTGCATCGATGGCTCGTTCGGCAGGCACTTCGATCCAACTAATGGGCAAGGAGGGCGACTACGCGATCTTGCGGATGCCCTCGAGTGAGATGCGCAGGGTTCTTTCGATATGCAAGGCCACAGTCGGCGAGGTCGGAAATTCCGATCATGGGAACATTACCATCGGTAAGGCCGGGCGTGCTCGCTGGAAGGGAATCCGTCCTAGCGTCCGTGGTACTGCCATGAACCCGGTCGACCATCCGCACGGTGGAGGCGAAGGTAAGAACAAGACCGCTGGGCGTCATCCGGTCACCCCGTGGGGTGTTCCCACCAAGGGACATCGCACAAGATCCAAGAACAAGGCATCCGACCGTCTCATCATCAGGCGTCGCAAGAAGTAGCGATCAGGCAAGGGAGCTGATAGATAACTATGAGCAGGAGTCTCAAGAAAGGTCCTTTCGTTCAGCCCAGGTTACTGGCACGCATACACGCGATGAACGAGGCGGGCGAGAAGAAGGTTGTAAAGACATGGTCGCGGGCGTCGACTATCTTCCCGGAGATGGTTGGACACACCATTGCGGTGCACGATGGCCGCAAGCACGTCCCGGTTTACGTCACTGAGTCGATGGTCGGCCACAAGCTCGGAGAGTTCTCTCCGACCCGCACTTTCCGCGGACATGCCGCCGACAAGAAAGGCAAGAGGTAGGTAGATGGAAGCGAAAGCAACAGCACGCTATGTGCGGGTAAGTCCTCGCAAGGCTCGCCTTGTGGTGGATCTCATCAGAGGAAAGTCCGTTGCAGAGGCTTCCACGATTCTCAAGTTCACCCCCAGGGCGGCTGCCGAAACTGTTGAGAAGGTACTTAACAGCGCTGTGGCAAACGCAGAGAAGAACCTGAGAATCAAGTCGGACAATCTTTTTGTCGCGACTACCTTCGTCGACGAAGGCCCGACTCTGAAAAGGGTGAGCCCACGGGCACAAGGTCGCGCGTTCCGTATCAACAAGCGCACCAGTCATATCACGATCGTTCTTAAGCAAGGAAGGGAGGCGTAGACCATGGGGCAGAAAGTCTATCCGATAGGGATTCGACTAGGGATCACAGAAGACTGGCGTTCTCGCTGGTATGCAGGTAAGGGCTACAGCGACTTGCTGGCTAAGGATCTCCTGATCCGTAAAGCTGTCCTAAAGCGCCTCCGCAAGGCCGCCGTTTCGCGAGTCGAGATTGAGCGCAAGGGTGATAAGGTTGCAGTCACTCTGTGGACAGCTAGGCCCGGAATCGTCATCGGCAAGAAGGGCGCCGAGGTCGATGTTTTGCGCAAGGAGCTCGAGAAGATTGCCGGCGGTCCAGTGAGCGTGAACATCGTTGAGATCAAGCGCCCGGAGCTGGACGCGACACTGATCGCCCAGGGAGTGGCCGAACAGCTCGAAGGCCGTGTCGCTTTCCGTCGTGCGATGCGCAAGGCGGTTACCTCGGCGATGAAGGGTGGTGCCCTTGGAGTTCGGGTCCAGTGCTCTGGTCGCTTGGGTGGCGCTGAGATGAGTCGCCGTGAATGGTACCGAGAGGGTCGCGTCCCGCTCCACACACTGAGAGCCAAGATCGACTATGGCCTCGCCGAAGCGCACACCACTATGGGTGTCATCGGAGTGAAGGTGTGGGTCTATCGCGGCGAGGTCCTGCCAGGAACGAGTCCGAAGGCTGCCATGGAAGAGCGTGAGGCTCCTTCCCGGCCGCGTCGTGGCGCGAACTGAAGGAGGCTGTAGATGCTAGTCCCTAAAAGGGTAAAACACCGCAAGGTGATGCGCGGTTCGAGAAAAGGTCAGGCAAAAGGCGGCACCGAGGTAAATTTTGGTGACTTCGGGATCAAGGCCCTGGAGGCAGGGTGGATTACGAACCGCCAGATTGAGTCCGCACGTATTGCAATGACTCGTTATATGAAGCGTGGTGGGAAGGTTTGGATCAACATCTTCCCAGACAAGCCGATTACTCAGAAGCCCGCCGAGACCAGGATGGGATCGGGAAAGGGTAACCCTGAGAAATGGGTCGCTGTGGTCAAACCGGGAAGGGTCATGTTCGAGCTATCCGGCGTCTCAGAGGAGATTGCCAGGGAAGCGATTCGACTGGCGCGACACAAGCTTCCAATCAAGACGAAGTTTGTCTCGCGAGTAGATAGTGGCGGTGAAGGATAAGATGAAGGTCGCAGAGATAGCAAAACTGTCGGACTCAGAGGTCTCCGAGAAGATCAAGGAAGCCCGGACCGAGCTGTTCAACCTGAGGTTCCAGCTGGCTACCGGACGTCTTGATAATCCGGCAAGGATCAAGAGCGTCAAGAAGGATATCGCCCGTCTGCATACAGCATTGCGGATGCGAGAGCTCAAGGTGTTGCGCGAAGGCGCAGCGTCGTAAGGATACGGTGGAGGAAAAGTGACTGAGAAGCGCAATAGCCGCAAGGTTCGGCAGGGTGTAGTAGTCTCGGCGTCAGGTGACAAGACCTGTGTTGTGAGCATCGATGACAGGAAGAGTCATCCGCTGTATGGCAAGATGATCACTCGTAGCCGCAAATACCACACTCATGACGAGAACAATGAATGCCAGGTGGGTGACACTGTCTTGATCATGGAGACGAGGCCGCTCTCGAAGCTCAAGAGATGGCGTTTGGTAGAGATCGTAGAGAAGGCCAGGTAACCCCTTGCCAGAGCACTGTCCGGCTCTACTGCTGGCAGTCGCCGAGGCGAACCCTTTACTTCGGAGGAATTTGAGATGATTCAGGCAGAGACCCGGCTGAAAGTAGCCGATAACTCGGGCGCTCGTAAGATCGCCTGCATCAAGGTCCTAGGCGGATCCAAGCGCCGGTACGCTTATGTCGGAGACGTCATAGTGTGCTCGGTCAAGGAGGCATTGCCCCACGGCAACGTGAAGAAGGGCGATGTCGTGCGAGCGGTGATAGTTAGAACCAAGAAAGAGATTAGACGCAAGGATGGCAGCTACATCAAGTTCGATGAGAACGCTGCAGTCATCATCGACCAGCAAGGTAACCCGAGGGGCACTCGTGTCTTCGGCCCTGTCGCAAGAGAGTTGCGCGACAGACGCTATATGAAGATCGCATCACTCGCCCCAGAGGTCATATAGGAGGCGGTAGTCAATGTCGAGTTCGATGTTCGTTCGCAAGGGCGACAAAGTCATAGTTCTAGCAGGGAAGGACAAGGGCAAGGAAAGTCGAGTCCTCAGTGCCGACCCCACCAAGCAGCGCTTGGTCGTAGAGCACGTCAACATGATAAAGAAGCATCGCCGACCCACAAGGACGCAGCAGCAAGGCGGAATCCTTGAGATTGAAGGAACAATCCACGTGAGCAACGTCATGCTCATCTGCCCAGGTTGTTCCAAGCCGACGAGGGTTTCTCGCCGTCGCACCGACGGAAAGAGGATTCGAGTCTGCAAGAAGTGCGGAGCAGATATCGACAAGTAGGGCGAGAAGCCCTAATGGAAGGGTACCGGGTCGGAAATCCGGTGCCGAGAACATCGTATGGAGGTAGCAGTAGATGGAACCGAGGTTCAAGACCAAGTATCGCGACGAGGTGGCGCCGAAGCTCATGCAAGAGCTAGGTTACACCAACGTCCATCAGGTCCCGAGGCTGGAGAAGATCGTCATCAACATGGGCGTAGGAGAGGCTGCTCAGGATGCCAAAGCCCTTGATGCGGCGATGGTCGATCTGACCATCATCTCTGGGCAGAAGCCGATGGTGGCTCGTGCCAGGAAGTCGATAGCCGGATTCAAGATCAGGCAAGGAATGCCCATCGGGGTAAAGGTCACTCTCCGTGGCGCAAGGATGTGGGAGTTTTTCGACAGGCTCATTACGATGGCGATTCCCCGAGTCAGGGACTTCCGTGGCTTGAATCCGAAGTCGTTCGATGGGCGAGGGAACTACTCCATGGGACTGACTGAGCAGTTGGTCTTTCCCGAGATCGATTACGACAAAATCGACAAAATTCGCGGAATGGACATCACTTTCGTGACATCTGCGAAGTCGGATGAAGAAGCAAAGACACTGATGTCCGCATTCGCGTTTCCGTTCAAGAGATGAAGGCGTCTTAGATAAACGGTTTCATTAAGGAGGTTTACTAGTGGCGAAGAAGTCGATGATCGCAAAGGCGGCGCGCAAACCAAAGTTTTCGGTTCGCGGGGTAAATCGCTGCACACGCTGCGGTCGTCCCAGAGGATTCTTTCGGCAGTTCGGTCTTTGCCGGATCTGCTTGAGGGTGCTTGCCAATCGCGGCGAGCTTCCAGGAGTTCGCAAGGCTAGCTGGTAGCAGCACTGCGAGGCATCTTGCACAAAGGCGCGCCCGCTAAGGGTGAGCGTGAACCGGTGCAAGCGACTGTTTTGGACCATAGGAGGTCAATAAATGAGTATGACAGATCCCATAGCCGATATGCTGACTCGAGTCAGGAACGCCAACTCGGCCTACAAGGCATCGACGGCGATGCCCGCTTCGAAGAAGTTGGTGGAGATCGCTCGCGTGATGCATCAAGAGGGATATATCGAAGAGTTCACCGTAGTTCCGGGGAACCCGCAAGACTCCCTGGAGATTACTTTGAAATATGGTCCCAAGAAGCAGAGGACCATCACCGGGATAAAGCGGATTTCGAAGCCCGGACTTCGTGTGTACGCCAAGAAGGACGAGCTCCCACGTGTACTCGGGGGTCTCGGCATCGCTGTGGTATCCACTTCTAGCGGGGTGATGACGGATCGCGAGGCACGCAAAGCTGGCGTCGGTGGCGAAGTCATCGCCTACATCTGGTAACCGGACAGGACTGAAGGAAAGGAGCATCGCCGTGTCTCGTATCGGCAAACAGCCCATCCCGGTCCCATCCGGGGTCGAGGTGAGGATAGAGAACAACAATATGAAGGTGAAAGGCCCCAAGGGTGAGCTGGTCCAGCAGTTCGACGAGGAGATGATCATCCGACTTGAAGACGGAGTCATCACAGTCGAGAGGCCAAGCGATGCAAGAAGGCATCGCGCGCTTCATGGTTTGACCCGCACTCTAGTGCATAACATGGTGGTGGGTGTTTCCGAAGGATTCCACAAGAACCTGGAGATCGTCGGGGTCGGCTACAGGGCTGCGCTGAAGGGTGAGGATCTTGAGATGCAGTTGGGATTCTCGCATCCAGTCAACATCAATGCTGAGCCCAACATCAGTTTTGAGGTCCCAGCGCCCACGAAGATCACCGTTCGAGGCATCGACAAGCAGCGCGTCGGGCAGATCGCTGCCGAGATCCGTGGCTGGCGTCCACCTGAGCCCTACAAGGGTAAGGGAGTCAGGTACGAAGGAGAGCATGTCCGTAGGAAGCTCGGCAAGACAGCCAAGTAGTCTGCTGGAGATGATTAGAAAAGTAACGATATTTCGAGGAGATGTTGTGAGCCATGGATAGGCTGAAATCTAAGAGAGCAGGATTGGCAAGGCGCAAGACCCGGGTTCGTGGAAAGGTGTCAGGGACGGCCGAAAGGCCCCGTCTTTGTGTCACGCGAACCAACGTGCACATCTATGCACAGCTGATCGATGACGTGGCTGGTGTCACCTTGGTAGCAGCTTCGTCACTGGATCCCCAGGTCCGTGGTTTGCTGAAGAGCAGTGGCAACGTCGATGCGGCGAAATCAATCGGCGAAACACTGGGTCGCCGCGCTGTAGAGAAGGGCATCTCGGAGATTGTTTTCGATCGTTCGGGACGTTTGTATCATGGTCGGGTCAAGGCATTGGCCGACGGCGCACGTAGCGCCGGATTGCAGTTTTAGGGAGGCTTGGAATGCCGCGTAGAGATGCTCCGGTTTCGGAGTTGCAGGAGAAAGTTGTCTATATAAACAGGGTATCCAAGGTCGTCAAAGGCGGCCGGAGGTTCGCTCTGACTGCCTTAGTTGTCGTCGGAGATGGCGCCGGAAATGTCGGCGTGGGTATGGGCAAGTCCCAAGAAGTGCCTATCGCCATCAAAAAGGGCATCGAGGACGCCAAGAAGAACATGTTCAAGGTAGCCTTGAGTGGCACCACGATTCCACATTCGGTCGTTGGTGAGTTTGGCGCTGGCGAAGTGCTGCTCAAGCCGGCCAGCCCCGGAACGGGCGTCATAGCCGGAGGACCCGTCAGGGCACTCCTCGAACTTGCAGGAGTCAAGGACGTCCTTTCAAAGTCGCTTGGCACAAACAATGCGCTTAACATGGTCAAGGCCGCAGCCGAAGGGCTGAAATCGCTTTCCAGCGCCGAGGACATTGCTCGCAAGCGGGGCAAGACCGTTGCGCAGCTGTATGGTTTGGAGGATTAGGAATCAATGGCACCCAAACTCAGGATTACCCAAAAGCGCAGTGTTATCGGTTTTGCCAAGGACCAAAAGGCAACCGTCAGGGCGTTGGGACTCAAGCGAATCAACCACTGCGTGGAGCATGATGACACTCCCGTCATCAGAGGCATGGTCTTCAAGGTGAAGCACTTGGTCGAGGTCGAGGAGATCATCTGACCCAAGGAACGTCCAGTCAGTTCGCCGACAGCGAGCAGTCGGCAGGGTCGGATAACACAAGTCCGACTTTAGCGAGAGTCAGGAGAGTAAATGCAGATTCATGATTTGTTCCCGGCACCGGGATCTCGAAAGAAGAAGAAAAGAGTCGGTCGTGGCCACGGGAGTGGACACGGTGGTCGCTCAGGTAAGGGAAACAACGGCCAGCTATCCCGTTCTGGTGGCGGTAAGGGCCCCGGATTCGAGGGTGGACAGAATCCCCTGCACATGAGGCTACCGAAGCTTCCGGGGTTCAAGAATCGATTCCGGTTGGAATACTCCGTGGTCAATGTAGGGCGCCTTGAGGATCACTTCTCCTCTGGGGATGTCGTCGATCCCGCCACCCTGCACGCCGCGGGCGTGGTAAAGTCCAGCAAGACCGCGATCAAGATTCTCGGCGATGGGGAAATCACCAAGCCGCTCATTATTAGGGTCGACAAGGTCTCAGCTTCGGCTGCCGAAAAGATCGTTGCCGCAGGAGGAAAGGTTGAATCCCCGTGATAGCAGCAATCGCCAATGCATTGCGAATACCTGAGCTTCGAGGCAAGATCGTATTCACATTGGCAGTCTTGGGGCTCTACAGAATAGGTGCATACATCCCGGTACCTGGGGTGGATGTAGAAAGAGTCCAGGCGTTGGTTCAGGGCCAGGCAGCACTCGGCTTGCTGAATCTTTTTGCTGGAGGGGCATTATCCACATTTGCCGTCTTCTCGCTGGGGATCATGCCATACATCACGGCATCGATCATCATGCAGCTACTCAAAGGGGTCATCCCTAAGCTCGAGCGCTGGAGCAAAGAGGGCGAGACCGGGCAGCGCAAGATCACTCAGTGGACTCGGTATCTCACGTTGGGGATAGCAGTCCTCAACGCACTTGGCTTGCTCACGGTCTTCCGTCAAGCCCTTGCGGGCCCGGGCGGCGGATTAGGGTGGGTCAACAACGGCGTCATCGTCTTAACCTTGGTAGCCGGCGCCATGCTCATAATGTGGATGGGTGAGCTGATTACTCAAAAGGGAATCGGTAACGGTATGTCCTTGATTATCTTTGCGAGCATCGTTGCGATGTTCCCTGCTGCTGTCTGGCAGGTCGTTCAACTCGGTCATATTCTTGTCTTCGTTGTGACGATAATCATGTTCCTTGTTGTTGTCGCGTTAGTGGTCGTGATGGAGAGAGGACAGAGGCGTATACCTGTCCAGTACGCTAAGCGCGTTGTCGGGCGGAAGGTATATGGCGGTTCAGGCACCTACATCCCGTTCAAAATCAACGGGGCTGGAGTGATTCCGATCATCTTCGCCTCGGCGATACTGTTCTTCCCCGCGCAGCTAGCGCAGATCACAGGCAACGCATTTCTCATCAACGTAGGGAACGCCCTGTCTCAAGGCTGGCTCTATTACGTGATGTTCTCGTTGATGATCATTTTCTTCGCCTACTTCTACTCGGCATTGGTGTTCAATCCAATCGACCTTGCGGATAACCTTCGGAAGAACGGTGGATTCATCCCGAGCGTTCGACCTGGTAAGGCGACCGTAAACTATCTCGAAAGCGTCATGAACCGCATTACTTTGCCAGGAGCTGTTTTCTTGGCCGCGATAGCGATCTTGCCGACCATTTACTTCAGGGCTACTGATATGGCCATCCTCGACCAATTCGGCGGGGCATCCATCCTAATCATGGTATCGGTGGCGCTTGAGACGATGACCCAACTCGAGAGTCAGCTAAAGATGCGTCACTACGACGGGTTCTTCAAGTAAGCGAGAAGCAGAGGAGATACTTGGATGAAGCTAGTGCTACTAGGTGCGCCAGGCGTCGGCAAGGGCACACAGTCTGCAAGGATGGTCAAGGAGTGGGGCCTGAAGCACATCTCCACGGGCGACATCCTAAGGCAAGCTGTTGCTAACAAGACCCCGCTGGGCGTTCAGGCGAAGGCATACATGGACGCTGGTGATCTCGTACCCGACTTTATCGTCATAGGGCTTGTGAAGTCCGGCATCGCCGAAGTAGCTGGATCGGGCTTCATCCTTGATGGCTTCCCGAGGAACATCAGTCAGGCTGAGGTCCTTGACAAGGAGCTGGCGGACATCGGCATCACTCTGGACCGTGCGATCAGCATCGATGTCGATCAGGAGATCGTCGTGAAGAGATTGACCTCACGTCGTGCTTGCGAGGCATGCGGTCGAATCACCAGCATGAACGAAGGTGACAAGTGCTCCGCTTGTGGGGGGCGACTAGTCCAGCGAGAGGACGATAACGAGCAGACAGTTCGGAATCGCCTAGAAGTATACAATCGCTCGACTGCGCCCCTGATCGGCTACTTCAGGGACAAAGGAATTCTCACTGAAATCGATGGATCCAAGAGCCCGGACGACGTGTGGGTCGATATCCGCACCAGCTTGGGAAGATGATTCCTCGAAGTGATAATTCGCAAGTCGCCTGACGAGATTGAAATTATGCGCGAGGCCGGCAGAATCACTGCAGCGGCGCTCAGGTGTGTGGCGGAGAACATTCGCCCAGGTGTCACTACCCTGAAACTTGATGCAATCGCAGAGGACGTCATTCGATCTCTGGGGGCAACCCCAGCGTTCAAGGGCTACCACGGCTTCCCGGCATCAATATGCGCTTCAATCAACAACGAGGTCGTGCATGGCATCCCTTCGGAGCGCAGGTTGAAGGAAGGCGACATACTGTCCGTCGATGTAGGCGCTGTTTTGGATGGATATCATGGTGACTGTGCGATCACCTTTGCAGTTGGCGAAGTTGATCACAGAGCTAGTCACTTAATGACTGTCACCAAGCGAGCACTTGAGGCAGGCATAGCCAAGGCGGTCGTGGGGGCCAAGCTTTCCGATGTGTCGGCAGAGATACAGAAGGTGGCCGAAGCCGAGGGGTTTGGTGTGGTTCGTGAGTATGTAGGACATGGTATCGGGAGATCCATGCATGAAGAACCGCAGATTCCTAATTTCGGCCCGCCTGGTCAGGGGCCGACCCTGAAGGCAGGCATGGTCCTGGCAATCGAGCCGATGATTAACGCTGGAGGCCACGAGGTCAGATCCCTGCCAGATGGGTGGACTGTGGTAACGGCGGATGACTCGTTGTCTGCGCACTATGAACACACGGTGGCCATTCACGAGACTGGCCCTCAAGTTTTGACGGAATACCGAGGTTAGATTTTCTGTGGACGGCGCCCTTGAGAATCAGTATACTGACCATTTGCGACCAAAAGCCTTAGTAAGGAGACCCTAGCTGGTGGCGACGCGTGAAGAGTCGATAGAGATGGAAGGCACTGTTGTCGAGCCTTTGCCCAATGCTATGTTTCGGGTGGAGCTTGAAAACGGCCACAAGGTATTGGCGCACATATCGGGCAAGATGAGGATGCACTATATCCGAATACTGCCTGGAGATCGAGTTGTTGTTGAGCTTTCGCCCTACGATCTGACTCGAGGGCGAATCACGTACAGATACAAGTAGTATGCTGCTGGAACTCACACTTATGGTGTGATGCGGGCCGAGCCCGTGCTGGATTACTGGAAATCAGACACCTGCGGCTGGGTGAAGAGATAGATATGCACCATCGAAAGGAAGAGCAATGAAGGTAAGACCTTCCGTCAAACAGATATGTGACAAATGCAAGGTGATCCGTCGCCATGGGCGCGTACTGGTCATCTGCGAAAATCCACGCCACAAGCAACGGCAAGGTTAGAGGAGGTAGGACGAGTGGCCCGAATCGCAGGTGTTGACCTGCCAAGAGACAAGCGTGTCGAGGTGGGTCTGACCTATATTTATGGTGTTGGCTTGACTACAAGCCAACAGATTATTCGCGAATCCGGTGTCTCAGCTGACACAAGGGTGCGAGATCTGACAGAGGAAGAAGTCATCCGGCTTCGCGAAATCATAGACAAGAACCTCCGCGTAGAAGGAGATCTTCGTCGTGAGGTCAGCCAGAACATCAAGCGGCTGATGGAGATCGGGTGCTATCGTGGGTTGAGACATCGTCGTGGGCTCCCAGTTCGTGGGCAGCGCACGCATACGAACGCACGAACCCGCAAAGGTCCAAGGCGTCAAATCGGCGCCAAGAAGAAGGGCAAGTAAGGAATGGCAGCCAAGAAAAAGAATGTTACCACTCGTGTACGTAGATCCGAGCGCAAGAATGTTGCGGTCGGCCACGCTCACATCAAGAGTACGTTCAACAATACTGTAATAACGATTACCGATCCCCAGGGCAATGTCATCGCATGGCAGTCGGCTGGGACAGTCGGGTTCAAGGGATCACGCAAGTCCACGCCCTTCGCAGCTCAGATGGCCGCAGAAGCTTGCGCCAAAGCCGCAATGGAACATGGAATGCGAAAGGTCTCGGTTTTCGTCAAGGGCCCTGGCTCTGGTAGAGAAACAGCAGTTCGCTCACTGCAGGCTGCTGGACTTGAGATCGCCACGATACAGGATTGTACGCCTGTTCCCCACAATGGTTGCCGACCGCGCAAGCGTCGTCGGGTCTAGATAACGGAGGGCTTCGATTATGGCAAGGTATACCGGGGCGGACTGCAGACTCTGCCGCCGCGAAGGTGTGAAATTGTTTCTGAAGGGCGACCGCTGCTATATGGACAAGTGTGCAGTGGAGAAGCGTCCTTACCCGCCAGGTATGGCCGGGAAGCGCAGGCCGCGCGACTCGGAGTACAGGGTACAGTTGCGCGAGAAGCAGAAGACCAAGAGAATCTATGGCCTTCTGGAGAAGCAGTTCCGCGGCTACTATGATCTGGCGAATCGCCAGGCAGGTGTTACGGGACAGAATCTTCTCCGTCTGCTCGAAAGCAGACTGGATAATGTGGTCTATCGTCTGGGCTTTGCGAAGTCTCGCGATGAGGCCAGGCAAGTCGTCAGGCACGGACACATCACCGTGAACGGCAGGCGAGTAGACATTCCGTCCTATCGAGTGCGCAAGGGCGATACGATCGCTGTCGCCGAGAAATCGCGCGACTTGTTGCTTATCAAGACGGCCCTGATCTCCTCGGAGAAGATTGAGGTTCCGGGATGGCTTGAGGTGGACATCGAGAGATTGGCCGGCAAGGTCCTCTCTCTCCCAGAGCGTGATCAGATCGATGCTCCTGTTCGCGAGCAGTTGATTGTGGAACTGTACTCTAAGTAGGTCGCCTGGATCGGCCGAGGAGGGTTGTAGGAAAAGTGACAGAATTTATGAGACCGCACGTCAAGGTCGAGAAGATCGACACCCGCATCGCGCAGTACACCTTGGAGCCCCTCGAGCGGGGATTCGGCTATACGCTGGGTAACTGCATGCGCCGCGCTCTGCTGTCGTCCCTGCAGGGAGCTGCTGCCAGCTCCATCAGGATTGAGGGCGTTCACCATGAGTTTTCGTCGATCGAGGGCGTGAGAGAAGATGTCACGGATATCGTTCTCAACGTAAAACAGCTTGTCTTCCGTGAGACTGGCATCGGCGAAGGTGATGCAGTCGCTACTCTGGTGGCAACTGGGCCCGGACCGGTGACGGGGCATGATCTGAATGTTCCTGCGGACTTCGAGCTTGTCAATCCTGATATGGTCATCGCAAACCTTGACGAGAAGGCTAAGCTAGAGATGAGCATTAGGATTAGGGTCGGCAGGGGCTATGTCTCCGCCGAACGAAACAAGCCCTCAGAGGAGGCGCTCGGAGTCATCACCATCGACTCGCTGTTCTCTCCAGTGCGCAGGTGTACTTACCTCGTAGGAAACACACGAGTCGGTCAGCGTACAGACTATGACAAGCTTGTCCTCGAAGTTGAAACCAATGGGGCCATCACCCCCGATGACGCTGTTGCAAGGGCTGGCCACATCATCAACGAGCACATGCTGGTCTTCACCGATCAGGCGGCGACTCCCTTGCCCGAGGAGGGCATTTTCAGAGCGGTCGAGGATGACGTTGACAGTGAGCTGGACAAGCCAATCGAGGATCTTGATCTTTCGGTTCGCTCGTACAACTGCCTCAAGCGTCAGGGAGTCAACACGATCGGTCAGCTCACTGAGTGTAGTGAGAACGATCTTCTGAACATCCGTAATTTTGGAGCTAAGTCCATAGAAGAGGTCAAAGACAAGCTGCAGCAAGCGGGCCTCGGACTAAAGGCGTAGGAGAACAATAAGACCATGAGACACCAGAAAAAGGGCCGAAAGCTAGGCACCGATGCAAGCCATACGGATGCCATGCTCAAGAATCTTGCGACAGCCCTCCTCACAAACGAGCGCATTAAGACCACCGAGACGCGCGCCAAGGAGGTGCGACCTCTTGTCGAGAAGATCATAACTTGGGGCAAGAGAGGCGACATCCACTCACGCAGGCTCGCAATGGCACAGCTGGGCGATAAAGAGCTCGTCCACAAAGTTTTCGCAGACGTTGCACCTCGTTTCGAGAGCCGAGAGGGCGGCTACACCCGCATATTGAAGCTCGGCCCCAGAAAAGGTGACGCAGCTCCAATGGTTATGATGGAGCTCGTCGACTGAGAGGCCGGCGATGGGCAGTAGGCTAGTTGCCCGCTATCGATTCACTGAAGGGCCTCGCATAGATTGCGGGGCCCTTTTGGTGGAGGACGATATTTGGTCTCAAGACCCGAAGTCTCGGTTGTTGTGGAGGCACTGGTGATACGTGTAGAAGAAGTCGATTTCCGATACCAAGCTGCGAGTCACGATGTGATTAGCGGACTCAATATCGACCTCCACCGGGGTGAGGTATTAGCGGTTCTCGGTGCCAATGGTTCGGGCAAGTCAACCCTTGCTCTCTTGCTGAATGGACTCCTGCATCCCACATCGGGTCAAATCGAAGTCGACGGGATACTCACCACTGAAGCCGGAAACGCGTCACATATTCGTAGTCTAGTTGGGATCGTTCTTCAAAGTCCAGATGACCAGATCGTTGCTACGGTGGTGGAGGAAGATGTCGCTTTCGGACCTGAGAATCTCGGCATTGATCCGGGAGAGATACGAGCTAGGGTCGACGCAGCCCTTGAAGCTGTTGGGTTGACCGGACTGGAGCGACGCGAGCCGCATCTTTTGTCAGGGGGCCAGAAGCAAAGACTCGCGATTGCCGGAATTCTGGCACTGCAGCCCGCTTTCCTGGTCCTGGACGAACCGACATCTATGCTAGATCCATCTGGGCGCCGAGACGTTCTCGGCATCATCGAGAAGCTACGCACGCTGAATCATGGTATCGTGCACATCACCCACCATGTCGAGGATATCGCTACCTCTGATAGGGTGCTCGTCTTAGATAAGGGAGCAGCGGTTTTCTGCGGCACTCCGGAGGAGTTCCTGCAACAAGAGCGATTCCTTGAGTCGTGGGGGGTAGCCGTTCCGCCCATAGGGGTCCTCGCCGGGAGACTCAGAGACCTCGGCGTGCCAGTTCCCGCCACCGCAATGACTGCCGAGAGGATCGTCGGCGCGCTATGATGTTGCAGCTCAAAGACGTCGCCTTTACATATTCGCGTGGAACCAGCTTCGAGTACGAAGCTCTGAGTGGCGTTTCAATCAACCTCGCCCTGGGCGACATCACCCTGGTCGTAGGGCCTACCGGCTCGGGAAAGTCGACATTACTTCGCGTCATCGCGGGACTTCTTAGGCCGATTGACGGATCGATTGAGGTGGATGGAGCACCCGTGGACGCCCCGCTCCTGGAAAAAGATGCCGGGCTTGGCCTAGTCTTCCAGAACCCCGAGTCCCAACTATTCGCCGAAACAGTTATCCAAGATGTCGCATTCGGACCCATGAACATGGGTCACTCTCGCGCGGAGGCGCACCTGCTGGCGCGTAGCGCTCTCGAGTCGGTGGGGTTGCCGCCCGATCACTTCGGACCTAGATCACCTTTTACCATGTCAGGTGGGGAAGCCAGGCGTGTAGCTCTCGCAGGAATCCTGGCGATGAAGCCGCGATTCCTGTTGCTCGATGAGCCGACCGCGGCCCTGGATGCTAGCGGACGGACAAGAGTGAGACAGATCCTCCGGGAGGTCTCTAACGAATGCGGCCTATTGGTCGCCACTCATGATGTAGAGGAGTTCCTCGGAATAGCCTCGCAGGTACTGATCCTGAATCAGGGTAGGGTCGTATTCTACGGCTCCCCCGAGGTGCTCATCTCGGATCCGGAGCCATTTTTCGAGGCTGGGACTCAGCCACCGGAGATCTTGCGGACCCAGTTGTTGGCCAAGGCTAACGGCATCGATGTTGGCGAATTCTCATTGGATCCCGACGCCGCTGCTGTTCGGCTTCTAGCGGCTCGAAATGCAAGGCGAGGTGGAACGACAGCATGAGGGCTCCAGTTCCATTCGGTCAGTATGTTCCCATCGATTCCCCGATACATGTGCTGGATCCCAGAACCAAGATGGGGCTGATGGCCGGGATGGGCATCACGCTCTTCACAATCGAAGGATTCACGGGCCTAGGCGTCATTGCGAGCATGCTGTTGGTCGTCATCGCGCTGTCAAGGGTTCCGCTCCACCTTGTGACCCGTGGCCTCAAAGCTGTGACGTTGTTGCTCTCCTTCACGCTGCTTGCCCACGCGCTTCGATGGGAGCCCGCCACGGTCGCCCTGCTCAGACTCGGCCCCCTAGCCATCGACCAGGGGGGGCTGTTGCAGGGGCTCTTCTTTTCGGCGAGGATAGTGATCCTTGTCCTGGGAAGTACGTTGCTCACACTGACCAGCTCACCTGTTGAGATCACCGACGGACTCACCAGGATCATGCGTCCACTCGAACGCCTGAGGATCCCTGTGGGCGACATCGCGATGATGCTCACAATCGCGCTTCGCTTCATCCCGACAATGGCCGAGGAGGCCGAGAAGATCATGGTCGCCCAGATCGCCAGGGGCGCTAGGTTCGATCAACGATGGCCGATATCTCGGGCCAGGGCATACATCCCGATTCTGATCCCGCTCTTCGTCAATCTGTTCAAGCGGGCCGAGGCATTAGCGATAGCCATGGAGGCCAGGTGCTACGTGGGAGGCTATGGCCGAACCAGATTACATCAGAGTAGTATGACCAAGATCGACATCTCGGTGTTGCTGGGGGCATGCCTCGCATTCGCCGTCATCGCCGTGACGTTATGATGATGAGGGAGAAGATGGGCGAGGGCATCGCATTGACGGTCTCATACGATGGCTCCGGCTTCCACGGCTTCGCGCGCCAGGAGGGCCTGTCGACCGTCCAGGGCACACTGGAATCCGCTCTGGCGACTGTCTTGCGGACTGAGATACGTACGACTGGGGCAGGTCGAACCGACACAGGAGTCCATGCGCGTGCACAGGTGGTGAGCTTCGAGGCCGACGACGTGTTGCCCGATCTGGACAGCCTTGTGCGCTCACTCAATGCGCTGTGCGCGAGTAAAGGGATCGCCATTAAGGGGGCCCGGCGTACCGCTCCAGACTTCTCGGCGAGGTTCGATGCCTCCAGCCGAGAGTATCGCTACCGCTTAGCAACTGGTGCGACACCACCGGTGTTCATGTCCCGGTACGCTTGGTGGGTCAGAAAGCCTCTCGACTTGGAGGCGATGCAGGAAGGCGGAGTCATTCTGATCGGCGAGCATGATTTCGCATCGTTTTGTGTGGCGCGCTCCGCCGAGGGTAAAAGTACCGTTCGGGCTTTGGAGGTCGTGGATGTGGACCGACACACCTTGTTGGGCGAGGAGTGTGTGACTGTCCGCGTGATCGGCGATGCATTCCTCCATTCAATGGTCCGCGTCGTGGTAGGCAGTCTTGTTGAGGTGGGGATTGGCAAGCGTGAACCTAGCTGGCTCGCCGATGCACTGTCCGCGAAGATTCGGCGGGCTGCGGGCCCGACTGCTCCATCCCATGGGCTCACATTGTGGAACGTCACCTATCCAGAGAGCTGCTGGGTCGATCAAGTGTAGACTGAATTTCCTACATACTATCTCTACGAAATACACATATTTCGCTGTCCGCTCGGGTATAGTCAGAAAAAGTACCAAACCGGAAGGATTCCGCAAGTACGAGCCGAAGTCGCCCTACAGGCACGATGTACGCAAAGGATGCGTCGGCGAAAGGAAGATGGCTATGAGTCCTAGGGGCGTGTGCGATTCCGTGGGGGATGTAGCCCCTCATCGCAGGCTTTCTCTTTTGACGACGGTCTGCACAGCAATCATCCTGTCACTGTTCGTTTTTGCGGGCGCAGCGCAAGCCTCACAGCATGATTATATTGAGCTGGACAGTCATGAGAAGCTAGGCAGCCCAACGCGAGATGCCTGCCAGGTATGTCACGATATGGTCGTAGGAGAGGCCAGCTACTTCATCCTGATCGATGGCTCTCAGGTTCCCTTTATCGAAGAGAACGTTCCTCGGCTTTGTTACCGGTGTCATTCGAACAAGTACAACGAGTGGCAGGCAGGAACTCATGGAAAGCCGGGGAGGGCTAGCTGCATCACCTGCCACAGCCCTCACAGGCCCGGACGGTTCAAGGTCGCCCCCTTGCCTCCATTTCTCGACGAGCCTATTTCCTTCAGAGTGGGCCCTTATGCAGAGCCCTTCACGCCGTTGCCTCCCCCAGCGGATGATCCGCCTTCGCCCTCCTTGCCTGAGTTGGAGATTGTGGCAATCCTTGTCTTTCTGCTAAGTGGCGGACTAGTAGGCATTTCCATAGTGGTGGGAATGTCAGCCAAATCGAACAAAGGGCGGCGGTAGTCATGAAAGACGAATCGATCGATCGACGCGACTTTTTGATCAAGACGGGAATGGTGGCTGGCGCCTTTACTTTGGGTGGCTATGTGGGAGGCATGAGGGTTTTGGCCTCTGTGGAGTCCAAGAGCAACTTGGCGCAGGGACCAAGCGTCAGCTACGCTCCTCCTCCGCTCAAGACCGACGTTAGGTTCGCGATGGCATTGAACACTAAGGCTTGTGTTGGTTGCCGAAGGTGTGTCTATGCGTGCGTCAAGACCAACAACATCCCCAGGTCATCAAATATGGAGTGGATCAGGGTCCAAAGTCTCAAGAGGGGTACGATCAGTCTCAAGAACACTGACTCTCTCTACACGAAGGCGCCGCTACCCGATCGGTGGTATCTGCCGGTTGCCTGCATGCAGTGCGAAAGCCCGCCGTGCGTCAAAGTATGTCCTGTGACGGCTACATGGAAGGATCCCGACGGCATCACGGTTATCGACTATGACAAGTGCATAGGATGTAGATACTGCGTGGTCGCTTGCCCTTACGGCGCCCGCCGATTCAACTGGAAAAAGCCGGAAGTACCCGAAGGCGAACTCAATCTAGAAGTTCCGAAGCGCCCCGTGGGCGTTGCCGAGAAGTGCACATTCTGCATTCACCGCGTCAGGATTGGGCGGACTCCAGCTTGTGTGGAGGCCTGCCCAACGGCTGCACGATTCTTCGGCGACATGAACGATCCGGAGAGTGCTGTATCCAAGTTGATTATCACCAGACGAGCTTTCCGCTTGAAGGAAGAGCAAGGTGCCGATCCTCGCTTCTACTATTTAGGGTGAGCCTAGATGCAAAATGACAACGCGGAGTATCTAGAGACGAAAGATGCCTCGGGAGGAAGTATGGCCCCTAAGAAAAACGGTCCTACCTTTGTGTTTTATGGTTGGGTGACGACTCTTGTGCTGCTGATAGGCCTCGGGGTCTATGCCTATTATTTCCAAACACCACTCGCCCGAGGCCTTGTCGTCACCGGCTTGAGAGACGGGTTTCCATGGGGGTTCTATATCCAGAACTTCATGTTCTTTGTAGGATTAGCCGCCGGTGGACTCGTGGTTTATGCGAGCGTGTATATCTTTGACGCCCGGGAGTTCAAGCCGTTATCCAAACTGGCAGTTCTTCAAGCCTTGGTGTGCACGCTGTTGGCAGCGCTCTTCGTACTGATTGATTTGGGTCGTCCCGAGAGGGTTTTTTGGTTTCTCTTGAGTCCGAACTTCAGCTCCATCTTCGTTTTTGACTTCATTATCTTGAACTCCTATCTAGCAATTTGCGCTATTGCTCTGTGGCTGTCTCACACGGGGAAGGGTTCTCCCAGGTTTCTTCTGGGGATGGCCATCGTTTCTCTGACAGCCGCGATCTCGATGCACTCAATCACAGCCTGGGTGCTCGGCTTTGTCAGGGGCGAGGAGCTCTGGAACACAGCACTGATGGCGCCTCTGTTTGTTTCATCGGCTGTTGTTTCTGGCCTCGCATTACTTATTCTCATCAGTCTGCTCGTGTCGAAGTTCACCGGCACGAGATTCAAGGACGAGATATTCTTCAAAATGGGAAAGCTGCTGGCTGTTGTGGTACTCGTTGACCTTTTCTTCCTGCTTGCTGAAATGATGACTGCTCTTTGGCCAGGTGCGGGCAAGCCCTCCTACGTGGAAATGTATAGCTTGCTGCTGACAGGAAAGTACGCACCGCTATTTCTATCGCAAGTGTTTTTGTTCGGCTTGCTGCCCTTCGTCCTTCTGGTTATCCCTAAGATCCGTAAGTCGATACCAGTGATCGCTCTCGCCTCGCTGCTTCTGGTGATAGGTGTGTTCATAAAGAGATTCATCTTGCTCGTCAAAGGCTTAGGGGTGTCCGCGATGGGAGAGTTGACATCCTACGCCCCCACCTTTCAAGAGGTTTTGGTGGGCGTGGGCCTTTGGGCTGTCGGAGCGTTGATCATCACCATTGGAGTGAAGCTACTGAACATTAGGGCCCCGGAAGTATAGGCAGAGAGAGGGCGATCAACGTGAAAGGCAAACTGGTTGCGGTGATCCTAGTGCTCTTGGCGGGGGCAGCGGCACTGCTAGTATTTGCGTTGACGGGTGTGGGCGAACAGGCCCCAGAACGAGTCGCATGCGGCGGTAGTGGCTGCCATGGCGAGCAGGTCGACGCCGTGCTGGCAGGCCCACATGTTGACATTCAGTACTGGGGAGAGCGGCTGATCCCTGATTTCGATCCAGATGCGACTCTTTCCTGCCAGGTTTGCCATGCAGGAGCCCTAGACCACGCGGCAGACCCTGAGAACCCGGAAGCTAGGGTTGCTGTGGTGTTCGCTCGGGAACAGTGTGGTCAATGTCACGTGGATCAATACACGACCTTTAGCTACGGCGATTCCTTCCGGACAAGGTACGGGGGATCCCCGGGCCCACAGGAGCCCCTGGCACCAGGGGCCCAGCCCGTTGACGAGGCTATTGGCGATGTCGGCGCCTTGCGGGCCAAGACCATGGATTGGGAGTATTACAACACGCTGTTGCACGGTCATGGGTTTGTCACTGAGTACAATGAAGACAGGAGTCACAGTGTCGCACTTCTGGATCACTACAACATCAGCCGAGGCAAGTTCGAGAATTGCCTCCAGTGTAAAGCGACCGAGGTTGTCTACTACTGGAACAGCGGTATAACAAGAACTGTTCAAAACGAGGTCAAGGTCCAGTCCGGACACTTTGCACCCGGCCAGGTCATCACCATTCCGGCAGGCACCGAGGTTTACCTATCCACTGACCAAGAAACGCCACACCCCGAGACCGGTCTGCCGAACTACGAAGTAAAGGTGCGCGTTACTCTGCCGGATGGCGTTCAGTACGCGTCGTATAACGCGACAGGCGTTGCCGCCGAAAACAACGGAAGACAGTCTCCTGAGGCTAGAAAAATGCTTTGGGCGGCTACTTACGCCTTGGTTGTCGACGAACTACCAGAAGGTTCGCCCACCATTCCTGGTGGGATCACATGCAATCAGTGCCATAATCCTCACGACACTCAGTTCAGGATCATTCGGCAGGCTCTCATTAGCGCGGTATCCGAACGTGGAGTCAATCCATACGATCCGGCTAAAGCCGAAATACGAAGCATGGACGATCCTGCATTGAGCGTCTACGATCGCAACATCTTGCTTTGCGCTCAGTGCCACGTGGAGTATGTGTGTGGGTTCAGTCCCATTGACACAACTATCCGAGACTACTTTCCTTGGCGCAAGGAGTTCGACCTCGAGGCGGACTTCAGAGCCAGATTCAACTATGCTCAAGACTTCCGTCACGGCATTGGGCCGCAGCCTTGGCAAAGCGACGATCGGGCAAAGCCTGGATACTTCCCTGAGGGGGCGCTATATCCCATCGGTGAGAGATTGATAAAGAGCCAACATCCTGAGGTTGAGTTCTACTGGCAGAGCCGTCACTACGCCAACGCTACCAGCTGCAATGCCTGTCACATGCCTAGGGTGAAACTTAACCCCGCCGAAGTACCCGACGACCAGCTCACAGGACCTCGGAGGCGTACGTTCACATCGCACTGGATGGCCTCCCCGATAAAATATATGACCCCCGGGCCAGCCGAAAGGTTTGCGGAGCAGGCGCAGATCTCGTTGCCGAATGGGGTTATCGAGCCCTGCGGAACTTGTCATCTTGAGGCGGGGGAGCCGACACGGATGATCAATGCGGTTCATCGCATCCAGGATGAATCCTACACCCTTGGACTCTGGGCACAAGATGCCCTGGTGATCGCCTTGAGGGAGATATGGACGGCCAAGAACGCTGGCGTTCCTGACGACAATTCCTATCTAAGAGAAGCGGTAAGCAATTACCAGACAGCACATGTGCTCTGGGAGAATCTGGCGGTTTCGGAGAACAGTAAGGGGTTCCACAACCCCAGCGGCTTTCTAGTCTCGATGAACAGGGCCATTGTTCAGGCACAAGCGGCAGCCGATTACGCCAAGAAGGCAAGGGCGTCACAATAACCAAACCGCACTGCCTCGCCGTGCTTAACTGTTATTGACTCAACGGTGCCCGATGGCTATAGTCTAAGGGTTCGTTTGTGCCCCGTGAAAACTCATTCGAACAGTACTAGATCATTTTTGAAGTTGGAGGATAAGTGAAGACCTACCATGCGAAACCAGGCGAAGTCGAGCGCGAATGGCTGCTCGTTGACGCGAACGACATGGTGCTGGGTCGTCTTGCTAGCAGGGTGGCTCAAATCCTGAAGGGCAAGAACAAGCCTCAGTACACACCTCACGTCGATACCGGTGACTTCGTTGTCGTCATCAACGCTGAGAAGATCCGATTGACCGGTAATAAGATGGCTACCAAGATGGCCTATCGGCACAGTGGGTACAATGGCGGTCTCAAAGAGACTCCGATCTCCCGAATGCTGGAGCGCCATCCAGATCGCGTCATCACACGCGCGGTCAAGGGCATGCTGCCCAAGAACACTCTTGGCAGAGCCATGATGAAGAAGCTCAAAGTATACGCAGGCCCAGAGCATCCTCATGTTGCACAGGGGCCGCGATCGATAAACCTGGAGGACCACGTCGATGGCTGAGAATCAGGCTGTATATTGGGGTACCGGTAGGCGGAAGACCTCTGTAGCACGGGTGCGTTTGGTCCCAGGGACGGGGAAAATCACCGTCAACGGCAGGGATGCACTTGATTACTTTGGGAGAGAGGCTCTTGTGGCCTTCGTCCAGACCCCTTTTAAGGCAACCGAGACCACCGACAGGTTCGACGTCATCGCGAGGATCCACGGCGGTGGCATCAGCGGCCAGGCCGGAGCTCTTCGGCATGGAATCGCCCGCGCACTGTTGGAAGCCGGCGATGATTATCGTGGCGAATTGAAGAAGGCGGGTTACCTGCGAAGGGATCCGCGTATGGTCGAGCGCAAGAAGTACGGCCTCAAGAAGGCTCGCAAGCGTCCTCAGTTCTCCAAGCGCTAGGGCGAACAGAGGATTCTCAGAATGTTTCAGGACCCGCCCATGCTGGCGGGTCCTGTGCGTAATCGGCAAGAGAAAGGTGCTAAGGATATGGCCCGACTGTTTGGGACCGATGGGGTACGAGGGATAGCGAACGAGGCGCTCACTCCAGAGATCGCGTTTCGGCTAGGCGAGGCGGCAGGCTACTTCTTCGGCGAGGAAGGTTCGTCGAAAATCGTGATAGGCAAGGACACGCGCACGAGCGGGGATATGCTGGAGGCTGCGATGGTCGCCGGTATCACATCGGCAGGTGCGGATGTTCTGCTCTGCGGCATCGTGCCGACCCCGGCGGTAGCGTATTTCACGCGTATGTGCGGAGCCTCGGGCGGTATCGTTATCAGCGCTTCGCACAACCCACCCGAGTATAACGGCATCAAGTTCTTCGGCCCGGACGGATTCAAGCTTTCCGACGGGATGGAGAAGCGGATCGAGGACTTCGTCGCCGAAGGAGGGAATGGGAAGCGTCCTCTCGGCGACGGGATCGGTCGCGTTCGACATGTGGATGATGCCACGTCGCGGTATGTGTCTCACGTGATGGACACGATCGATGTCGACCTTGAGGGACTGACGGTCGCTGTCGATTGCGGGCATGGGGCCGCATCGATCACGACTCCTCGCGCCTTGAAAGAGCTGGGAGCCAAGGTAATCGCAGTTAATTGTGATTTCGACGGAGCACAGATCAATGTGGGCTGCGGATCGACTGATTTGACCATGCTGCGGGAGTTGATACTGACGCACAAGGTGGATATCGGGATAGCGCACGATGGCGATGCGGATCGCGTCATCGCCATGGACGAACGCGGCAATGTAGTGGACGGCGATACGCTGCTTGCGGTTTGCGCAACCCACTTGCATTCGAAAGGTGCTCTTCCCGAGGCCACGGTTGTGGCAACGGTGATGAGTAATCTCGGCTTCCAGGTCGCCATGCAGAACCAGGGGGTACGAGTTCTCCAGGCCAAGGTGGGCGATCGCTACGTCCTCGAGGAAATGCGAGCCAGTGGAGCGAATCTCGGTGGCGAACAGTCGGGCCACATCATCTTTCTTGAGCACAATTCCACCGGCGATGGACTGGTTGCGGCCCTTCAGCTAGCATCAGTGATGAAGGAGCGCACACTTCCGCTCTCGGAGCTCACTAAGGTTATGGAGCGGTACCCTCAAGTGCTTACAAACGTTCGCGTTCGTGACACAGGCTCATTGGCGGGAAATGAAGCGATCAACGAGGCTGTCTGCAGCGTCGAGTCGGTATTGGATGGCAACGGACGCGTGCTTGTGAGAGCCTCTGGGACCGAGCCGCTGGTACGGATAATGGTGGAGGCCCAGGACGAGGATCTGGCTGGTCGATCAGCCGCGAGCATCGCGAGGGTCGTCGAACGGGAGTTGGGTTAAACGGTCGAGAGGCGCTTCGGGTAACCGGAGCGCCTCTCGATTGTAGGTGATCCTGCTTAGACCTGAGACTCCGGTCTAACGGGGGTATACCTTTGTGGCCTGCGGCTTACCGTTTCGGCCTGTGGCCTCCTCGAAAGATACAGCCTGACCCTCCTCGAGGGTCTTGAATCCCTCGACCTGGATCTCTGAGAAGTGCACGAAAAGGTCGTCTCCACCCTCGCGCTCGATGAAACCGTAACCCTTTTCTGCGTTAAACCACTTAACCGTACCATCTGCCATGCTGATCCATCCTTCCGCCCCGCGGGGCAAAAACAAAGCGACGCGCTGGTTCCGCGAATTGGCGGTCATCCACGTCGCGATCCTCTTGGGCCTTCATGACCCAACAGCACAGAATAATAGCACAGGTCCATATCATTGTGCGAGTACTATCGCTAGCGTGCTAGATAGGCGCGACGTTGCTATAATGCAAAGGCTCGTATACATTGCACAATTCTCGTCACTGAAGGGAGTGCCTATGCGGTAGGACTTGGATAGAACGAAGCGCCTGGACTGGCTTTCCCAGTCGACGAGGAGAGAGCTTATCGATCAATCGGCGGATGGCTCTCCGGCCTACCGGGGTCGATACGTCACCGACAAAGGCTGCGGGTGACCGCAGAGACAATGCGTGGGCGATCCGGAAATCATGAGCAGCACGGCGGCCTGGTTCGTGCCGCCCTGTTTGTCGAATCACTTGATCACTGCTTCGCGTCAAGTAGCTGATCGTTCAACTGAAAGGTGAAATACATATCATGTGCGGAATCGTAGGCTATACAGGGACGAAGTCGGCCACGGAGGTCCTTCTCGGCGGGTTGGCTCGACTGGAGTATCGCGGGTATGACTCGGCGGGAGTCGCCGTGATGGAAAACGGTTCGATCGATGTCGTCCGAAGGGTCGGCAAGCTTGTCAACTTGAAGGACGCACTCGATGAGAGGCCGGTGGGAGGGCACATCGGCATTGGGCACACGCGATGGGCGACTCACGGAAAGCCCAGCGAGGAGAACGCTCATCCCCACGTGGATTGCACCGGACGTATCGCTGTGGTGCACAACGGGATCATCGAGAACTATCTCGAGCTTCGGGAGGAGCTCGCTCAGAACGGGCACATCATCCGAAGCGAGACCGACACAGAGGTCGTCGCTCATCTGGTTGAGGCATACTTCGATGGCGATCTGGCTAGGGCGGTCCGCAGGGCAATCGCGCGCCTGCATGGCGCATATGCTCTCGGAGTCGTGCACCTAGACTCGCCGGATACCATCGTTGCCGCCCGAAAAGACTCGCCGCTTGTCATCGGCTTGGGCGAGGACGAGAACATCGTGGCAAGCGATATCTGCGTCCTGCTCGCATACACTCGCGACGTTGTGGCGCTAGCCGACGGGCAGGTAGCCACGGTGACTAGGGATGCGGTCGTCGTGACAGACGCTGATGGGAAGATCGTCGAGCCCGAGATGCTGCATGTGGAGTGGGATCTGGAGGCTGCCGAGAAGGGCGGCTTCGAGGATTTCATGCTCAAGGAGATATACGAGCAACCGAAAGCGATACGCGCGACACTCAGTGGGCGCATGCGCGATGGCCAGATCCAGCTCTCGGAGCTGAACATGACCGTCGAGCAGATCGTCGCTATCGACAGAATAGTCATCCTTGCTTGCGGCACCAGCTATCACGCCGGGATGGTAGCAAAATCGCTCATTGAGAAGTGGGCGCGCATCTCCGTCGAAGTGCAGGTCTCCAGCGAGTTCCGATATGGCGACCCAATCGTGGATGATCAGACACTCGTCGTGGCGATCACCCAGTCCGGCGAGACCGCGGATACACTGGCGGGAGTGCGCGAGGCTCGCGAAAGGGGCGCGAAGGTCATCGCCATCACAAACGTCGTGGGCTCACGGATCACGCGCGAAGCCGACGGAATCCTCTACACCCACGCCGGTCCCGAGATCGGAGTCGCAGCGACAAAGACGTTCACGGCTCAGATTGCAGCACTGACAGTCCTGGCCCTAAAGCTCGCGCAGGTCAAAGGCTCTTTGCCCCAGGAGCGCGTAGAGTCTCTGTGGGCAGAGCTCTCCAACATGCCGGAGATCGTCGAGGCGATCTTAGCCGATGCCGACGAAGTCGAAGAGTGCGCGGCGTCCTACACCGACGTCAACTCAGCGCTGTTCCTGGGAAGGGGAGTCGGTGTCGCAGTGGCCATGGAGGGTGCGCTCAAGCTCAAGGAGATCAGCTACATACATGCCGAAGCGTATGCTGCCGGCGAGATGAAGCACGGCCCGATCGCGCTGATCTGCAAAGAGCTACCGGTGGTCGTGGTGGCTACCCAGAGCGAGACTTACGAGAAGGTCGTCAGCAACATCGAGGAGGTCAGGGCCAGAGGCGCCGACGTCATCGTGGTTGCGACCCATGGGGACAACCAGATTGCGCACCATGCTGAGCATGTTCTAAAGGTTCCGGCGACGTCTGAGGCTCTTTCGGCGATTCCGGCGACGATTCCTTTGCAGCTGCTGTCGTACAGAATCGCCAAGCTGCGTGGGTGCGATGTCGATCAGCCCCGTAACCTCGCCAAGTCCGTCACGGTCGAGTGACGATGGATGACAGCCCTCAAGTTTGCAGCGAGGCGATAGCCCGCAGCGATTCGGTGATCCGTGGCCTGGGCGTCGACATTGTGGAGATCGAGCGCATGCGGCTCGCGCTCCAGCGTCACCCTAAGATGAAGACCCGCATATTCTCTCAGCAGGAGCGCGACTATTGTGAGAAGCGCAACCGCCCGGAGGTGCACTACGCGATGCGATTCGCCGCCAAGGAGGCAGTCCTCAAGGCGATCGGTACCGGGTTTTCCGGCATGCGCTTCGTTGACGTCGAGGTCCTCAGGGACGGCGGCGGGCGCCCTCGGCCAGTCCTGCACGGCAGAGCTGCCGAAGTGGCCGAGCAGGCCGGAGTGGTGGAGCTTCACCTATCGCTGTCGTTCACGCACCAGACTGCGGTTGCCTCGGCAGTTGCGATCACGGCTGCGAACCGCCCCAGGCCTCCGGCCGAGCCCGAGAGCGCCGAAGCTCGATTCGCTGCCTCCTTCAAGGATGCCAGAAGTCTGCTCGATGAGTTGCAGCAGGGTGGCGAAGGGGAAGAAACAACGGTAGAGGGAGCGCTGGAGGAGTCTGGGCCTGAACGTTAGGTCGCGACTCCATAGTGGAGAGGACGGTTGTTGCGTCTCGCGCTGACACGCCAGGGAGTCATAGCCGCTGAGCAGTTGGCGGTTGAGTCGCTGGGAATCGGACTCGCCGAGCTGATGGAACGGGCGGGCCAGGCAGTGGTCGCCGAGGTTCTGGCTCGGGCAGCAGCAGGGTCGGTTGTGGTGTTCTGCGGTGCGGGCAACAACGGCGGGGATGGTTGGGTCGCATCCCGGCTTCTCCACGAAGCAGGACGGGAGGTCGTGGTCGTCACGGCGAGCGAGCCCGGCCGCGTCGGAGGGATCGCTGGGGATGCGGCACTTGCAGCGGTCGAAAGCGGAGTGCCATGGATAGTCGCCCCCGATAGACTCCCAGAAGGCATCCTCGACGGCCGTACAGTGGTCATCGATGCGATCTTCGGTATTGGGTTCCGCACTCGACCTGTCGCGCCCCCCTATGACTCGTGGATCGTGGCGATCAACAGCCATGACGCCCTCGTGATCTCGGTCGACATCGTATCGGGTCTCGACGCCGACACCGGACAGGTGAGCACTCCGGCGGTTAACGCTGCGGTCACTGTCGCTCTGATCGCGCCGAAGGTCGGATCGATGCTCTATCCCGGCGCCGACTTGAGCGGGGAGGTGGCGGTTCGCGACATCGGCGTGTCGGGACTTGAGAGTCGCTCGCTCGGCGGACTCGAGCTGTGGGATCGGGAGGAGTACCGCACCCTGCTGCCAAAGTTTGGGCCGACCACTCACAAGAAGAGCCGCGGCCGGGTCCTGATCGTCGCCGGTTCGGGCGCTTATGCGGGCGCGGCGATACTCACGGCGATGGGAGCCCAAAGAAGCGGTGCCGGCTACGTCTCGCTGGTCGTCCCGCGTTCGATCGCTCCCATCGCCCAGGGCCGTCTGCCCTCGGTGGTCGTCATGCCTGCCGAGGAGGAAGCTCCACAGGTTTTCTCGGCAGGTGCGTCGATTGCGATCGCGGGCATGGCTCTCGACTTCGACGCCGTGGTGATGGGCCCGGGGATGACCCGTGAGCCAGGGGCCGAGGCGTTGGTCCGGCAGCTGATCGAGACCCTGGATGCACCGGTGGTCCTCGACGCCGACGGCATCAACGCCATAGTTGGGCAGCTCCACCTGTTTTTGAACCGACAGGCTCCCACGATCATCACCCCGCACGCCGGCGAGCTTGCGCGCCTTGTCGGCGTCACGTCCGAGGAGGTGCAGTCGGACCGAGTGCGTTACGCGACGCGGCTTGCGGGACCGCACTTATGCTGCGCGTTCAAGGGCGCGAGAACCCTGATCGCCGGCGAGGGCAGGCTGGCGCTCAACCTCCCAGGAGGCGTCGAGCTGGCCACAGCGGGCACGGGTGATGTCCTCGCGGGCATCATCGGGACCTTCCTAGCACAGGGCCTGTCGCCGATGAATGCCGCCGCCCTGGGGGCCTTCGTACACGGCTTCGCTGCCGAGCGTGCTGCTGCTGCGATGACCAACAGGTGCGTCATCGCCGAGGATATCCCCGACTTCTTACCGGAAGCTTTCCGGTATCTTCTCGGCGAATAAGGGGCAGATGAAGGCGCGCTGACATAGAATGGGATGAGGGATTGGTGGCGAAAGGAAGTGACGGATGTCAGAACGCACAGTGAAGGATGTCATGTCGGCGGATCCTATGACGGTCGGACCGGAGTCCTCGGTGACCGAGGCGGCCAGGCTGATGGTGGATAATAAGATCGGCTCGCTGCCGGTGATCGAGAACGGTAAGCTGGTCGGCATAGTGACCGAGGGCGACTTGATCATGCAAGACGTCAAACTCGAGTTCCCCACCTACTTGCACCTGCTCGACGGGTTCATCATGTACCCCGGGGCAACGGCGCGCTTCGAAAGCGAGCTCAAGAAGGCGGTCGCTGCCGACGTGCGCACCGTGATGACGGCGGATCCCGTCACAGTGCAGGCCAGCGCCACGCTTGAGGACGCTGCCACCCTGCTGGTCGAAAAGGACGTGAGTCGACTGCCGGTCATGGACGGCGAGACACTCATCGGTGTCGTCAGCAAGTCCGACATTGTTCGGTCGCTGCTGGACCAGGAGTGACCCTCCGATGCATCTGCGCGACGCCTGGGTAGAGGTCGACCTTTCGGCGATCTCTCGGAACGTCAGGGCACTTAGAGCCCTGCTGGCGCCCGGCGTCGGGTTCATGGCGGTCGTGAAAGCCGACGCGTACGGACACGGAGCCGAGGCGGTAGCGAGGACCGCCCTTTCGGCAGGCGCCAACCGCATAGGCGTGGCCACTGCCGAGGAGGCCATCGCCCTCAGGGCAGGCGGCGTCCGTGCGCCCATCCAGTTGCTGGGCCAGCCGCCGATATCTGCGATCCATGAGCTACTCGAGCACGCGATCATCCCCGCAGTCACGACTTTCGAGTTCGCCTCGAGTCTGGCGAGGATTGCGGGTGCCAGGGGGGTCGAGGCACTGTGTCACCTGAAGGTCGATACAGGGATGAATCGCATTGGCATCAGACACGATGAGGCCCCGCTGTTCGCTCGGGAGATGGCGGACCTGCCTGGCTTGAGTATCGAGGGCGTGTTTACGCACTTCGCCACCGCCGACGTGCCCGGGGACTGGGATTTCGGGCTGCAGGTCGATAGATTCGAAGAGGCTGTCGCTGGCATCCGCAGCGAAGGAGTGGACCCTGGGATCGTTCATGCAGCGAACAGCCCCGCTGCCATCTTGAGCCCGAGGACCCATCTTTCGATGGTCCGATGCGGGCTTGCGATGTACGGGTTGCATCCTTGCGAGGCCACCAGGGAGGTCGTCAACCTCACTCCGGCCATGTCGGTCAAGGCGCGGATCACGCTGAAGAAGCGCATCAACATCGGGGACGGGGTCAGCTATGGCCTGACTTGGCGCGCAGCCGAGCCATCCGATCTGGTGACGCTACCTTTGGGGTATGCCGATGGAGTGCACCGGGCAGCCTCCAACACCATGGAGGTGCTGATCGGCGGAAAGCGATGTCAGCAGGTCGGGCGAGTGTGCATGGACCAACTCATGGTCGTCCTGCCCAGGGGAAACAGCGCGAAAGTCGGCGACGAAGCGGTACTTGTCGGAAGTCAGGGCGCCGAGCGAATCGAGATCGATGAGTTGGCTCAAGCTGCGGGGACCATCAACTACGAGCTGGCCTGCGCTTTCGGGATGCGGCTGCCTCGGCGCACCGCGTAACACGACTTCTCGGGTCGCGGGGGCGGTTCTTGGAAAATTCTGGTAGGAACCCGATTCCCTGCGTCGAACAATACCTCTGAAGCGGTCAGAGTATGGATGCTTGATGCATTGGCCGGACTCGAACCAGGACGGGGGCATGCGGCGTGGGCGACGATGTGATTGCAGGAGCCAATCTCACCTCGGGTAAGCGGGAGATGGACTTGAACTCCCCTCTGTACCTCATCAAGGAGAAGGAACTTGAGATAACCGGGCGGGTTCTTGCGACCAGACAGCAAGCCGAGGAGATCGTCGCAGAAGCTCGGAAAAAGGCGGTGGAGGTCAAAAGAGAGGCCGAAGCCGAGGGTTGGGATCTAGCCGAGGGGGAGAAGAAATCCTGCCTGAGTAACTTGAATCTCCAGCTGGAACGGATCGCTTTAGAGTCCGAGGCCGAGGTGGAGGCTCTTTGCTCCAGGGCATCAAGTCGCGAAGATGAGGCAGTCGAGTTTGTAATCGGTGTGGTGACTAGGGTTTAGACGGTAGTACGCTAGATCCATCTGCGGGAGGTGTGTTGTGAAATGTTAGTCCCAATGACTAAAGTCGAGATCATCGGCCCCAAGAATCTCTTCCAGGAAGTCATCAGCATGCTGCACGAGGACGGCTCTCTTCATATCGAAGATCTGTCCGCAAAGATTCAATCGGGGGATGTGCCGCTCGAAAGCATGGAGATCGTCAAGGACCAAAGGGTCGATCAAGACCAAATGGATGAACTTCTGATTCGGGTTCGCGCGATACTCGGGGTTCTTCACAAAGAAAAAGCTCCCATGGACCAGGAAGCCCGACTGCGCGAGTACGATCGCCTCTACTGCCTCAATACGGCGCAACTCGCACAGGAAATAGCTGATGTTGTTGGAGAAGTGGAAGAGCGGACCGCGACGTTGGCCGCCGATCAGGCGGCTATCGAAAGCGAGATCGCCCAGTTGGCTCGCTATGAACCAATACTCGAGAAGATCCAGCCCTTAGCCAAGCAGATTGTTACCACCGGGGCATACGAGTCGGTGGCGCTGCTGATTGAGAGTCGGTACAAAGGCGCACTAGAGCAGCTCAAAGATGAGTTGGACAAAATCACAAATAAGCAATGCGAGATTGTCTCTACTGACGTCGATCAGGACACCACAGCTGCGATTGTAGTTTTCAGCAGAACCTTTTCTGAGCCGGTCCACAAGTTTCTTGCCGTGGAGAACGTCAATCAGATTCGACTACCTAGTGAGTTCCAAGACGTTCCCTTCGATGTCGCGTATGAAGAGCTGAGGGCCAAGCGAAAGGAGCTCCCTGCGGAGCTTCAGAAAATCATTGATGAGCTTGCGGAGATGTCGATCGAGTGGGAACTGAGGCTTCTTGCCATACGGGACGTCCTCATCGATAAGATTGACGAGGTCGGGGTCATCCCGAAGTTCGGATGTACCGAGTATACATTTGTGATTAGCGGTTGGGTTCCCGTGGCTGACTTCGAGGAACTCAGACGGACGATAGTGAGCCGATGGGGGCTCGAGGTCATCGTCTCAACAACTGAGATCAAAGAGGACATGTATGAAGAGACCCCAGTATCGCTTAAGAATCCGGATCGGGTTGCGCCGTACTCCACGCTGATGAACGTGAGAGGTGTTCCGAAGTACGGAACTGTGGATCCGACATGGCTCTTGTTCATTTTCTTCCCCTTATTCTACGGGATGATAGTCGGCGATTTCGGATACGGATCAATAATCCTTGCCGTTGTCATATGGCTGAGATTCAAGTTCCGTGAAATCGAACTGGTGCAGGTCGCTACGGCCATCTTGGGCCCAGCCGCAACTATGAGTATCGCGTTCGGGCTTGCGTACGGAGAGGGTTTCGGGAATGTACCTAAGCTCCTGGGATGGCTCACGTATGACGCACAACTGTATGCGGAGACTGGGCAAAAGATATTTTACTGGTTCGGGATGGTGCCGGTCTTCTATCGCCCGGAACACATTGTTGCCTACATGTGGATGGCAGTGCTTGCTGGGGTGGTTCACATACTGCTCGGATTCACTCTCGGAGTCATCAATGCAGTCAAGACCAAGCACAAGAAGCACTTGTACGAAAAGGGAGGACTGCTCGTCACCTTTTTAGGGGTGCTCGTGATTGTGCTGATCAGCCAACTTACGATTATTTCCGACACCGTCGGTGAAACTGGGCAGATGTGGCTACAAGTCGCAATCGGCCTCATATCTCTGGGCGGCGCGTATTACGCCGTGCGTGGCGGCGGATTGATGGGTGCGGTCGAAGTCCTTCTAGCGGTCTCACACATGGCCAGCTACATAAGGATCATGGCCGTTGGCTTGGGCGGCGCAATGTTCGCCAATGCTGTCAATGAGTTGATGATGGCGATGGGCCATCCGGTGGCCGCAATCATACTTGGGGTGATATTGCACTCACTGAAGATAGTGATTGCCGCATTCGTCCCTTTGATCCATGCCTTGCGTCTAAACTTGCTGGAGTTCTTCGGCACGTTTTACGAGACAGGAAAGCAACCGTACAGTCCGTTTACCAAAGTTGGAGGAGGAAAGAGCGCATGATCAAGAATCGACTGGGGAAGACAATTGCAGGCACAGCGTTTCTTTTGGCGATGGCGTTCCCGGCGATGGCTTACGCCGTCGATCCGGGCGGCGAGGCATCTGCTTATATCGCGAAGGCGATTGCCGCCGCCGTTGCAATGAGCTTCTCTGCGATGGCCGCAGGATACGCTCAGGCAAAGATTGGTACGGCTGCCGCAGGTACGCTCGCCGAGAGGCCCGAAGCGGCCGTATGGGTCGTAGTCCTGCAGGCTCTCCCGGAGGTCATCGTGCTCCTCGGGTTTGTCGCGGCGATCATGATAATCGGTATGCCTGTCACACCGCCTCCATCAAGGTAGTCCGAGGGGATAGTCGGCTCCTACATTCGAAGGATCGAGGTTATCGTACATGGCCCTTGAGGATATCTTCCGCGCACTGGACGAGCAGGCCGAAGATGAGTGTGCTGCGCTTCTTGAAGCTGCGCGTGTGCAAGCCAGTTCGATTGCGGCTGATGCAGCTGACGAGGCCGAAGCTATTCGTAACGGATGCTTATTGAGCGCGCAGACATCAGGACAGGAGGACTCTGCTAGGCGTGTCAATGTCGTGAGGCTTGATGCGCAAAAGCGAATGGGGTCAGTCAAAGAGGAGATAGTAACCAGGGTTTTTAGCTCCTCTCGAGAAAAACTGTCCGAAATAAGGCGGGCTGATGGGTATCCGGAATTGTTTCGTGCGCTGCTGGAGGAAGCGGTGACTGACATGAGCGAGCCCCCAGAAGTCCTGGTTGATCCAGCAGATGAGGAACTTGCGCTCAAGACACTGGCGGATATCGGTGCTCAAGGGTCGGTCCGTGCAGAGATTTCGACTATGGGCGGAGTGGTGGTCAGTTACGCCGATGGGCGGATTGTCAGACGGAACACAATCGAGGATCGTTTGGAAAAGGCAATCCCCTATATCAAATCTGATGTAGCGGAGATCTTGTTCTCATGAACAAGAGCCCTGCTTCGGTACGATCCATCAGCCCATCCAGCGGCAGCGACTACGGATATGCAAATGCTCGGATAAGAGGAATGCGCTCGCGGATGCTGCACCACTCCTTCTTCGAGCAGCTTTTGGAGGCATCAAGTACCAAGGATCTGGTTCAGAGTCTGTTGGAATCGGAGTACGCATCCTCCATTGAGGAAGTGTTGATAAAGGGCATCAGCGCCGCAAACATCGATGGGGCCTTGCGAAACAGTATGGTGCGGACATACGGCAAAGTGACCGGCTTCTTGAACCCGGAGGCCGGTCATATCGTCTCGACCTTGCTTGGCAGATGGGATGTGTTCAATCTCAAATCTCTTTTGAGGGCCAGGCACCTCGGGTTGGAGGCAGAGAGTCTGGGCGCAGGAGTACTGCCGGTTGGCACACTGAGCGTTCATGACATTGATGGACTTGCGCGACTTGAAGACGTGAAAGCGCTTGTGGACACAGTTGCTACATGGGGCCTGCCGTTCGCCAGCCCTCTCAGGGACGGTTTCGCCAGCTATGTTCAGACTGGAGAGCTCCTCGGCATGGAGTTGTCTCTCGACCAGTACTATGCGTCATGGGCGACACAGCGACTGAATAAGCGGGGAAAGAACATTCAAATCGGACGAGCAGTCCTCGGCGCTCAAATGGACGTCTCCAATCTTGTGATGGCACTGAGGCTCCTTCAGGCCGACATCGATGTCGAAGACGTGGAATCGTATTTTCTGCCCGGTGGTATCGAGGTGGATCGTGCGCTGTATATGGATCTAGCTGCCAAGTCAGATGTGGATGAGGTGTTAGAGAGGCTGAAAAAGATATCGTACGGCAGGATACTCGATGACGTAGTCATGGCATACCTAGAACAGAACAGCATCTCCGTATTCGAAAGAGCGCTGGAGCAAGCGTTTGTTCGACGCGTCGTGAAGCTAGGCCGAGGAGACCCGCTGGGGGCAGGCGTTGCAATAGCCTATCTGTGGGCCAAGCAGAACGAGGTAACCAATATTCGGATTATTGTGAAAGGCAAGGAAGTCGGCATGCCGCTCGACCGGATCAGAAAGGAGCTGATACTTGTATAAGCTAACAGTGCTCACCGATACGAGCACAGCAGACGGGTTCAGGCTCTCTGGCGTCGACACGGTGGTAGTCGATTCGGCAGAGATGACCCGCGTCCATCTAAACAGCCTGATTGACGACGAGGACAGCGGAATCATAGCCGTGAACGAGCGCCTTATGGCGGGGATAGACGAGCGAACACAACGTCGAATCGACTCCATCTATCGTCCGATTGTGATATCGCTGCCTATTAAAGAGAAGCTCGAAGTTGGAGATGACCACAGAGCGTACCTTGCGAGACTGATACGTAGAGCTATTGGATTCGACATAACTTTGAGGCGAGGCTGATGATAGTCGGAAAGATATCGAAGATCACAGGACCGGTGGTCGTTGCGCAAGACATGCGTGGCGCGCGGATGTATGACATAGTCCGGGTCGGTCGAGAAGGGCTGATGGGCGAGATAATCCGTCTAGAGGGGGATTTGGCGACCATTCAGGTATACGAGGACACTTCAGGGTTGACGGTCGGGGATATCACGGAGTCCACGGCAGGACCATTGATGATCGAGTTGGGTCCTGGGCTCCTGACCTCCATCTACGATGGAGTACAGCGACCTTTGCCGCTGATCGCCGAGCAATCGGGCGAGTTCATTGAGCGCGGAACCGTGGCTGCAGCCCTCGACCACGAGCGTCTGTGGGACTTCACGCCTGTGATGCAGCCCGGACAGTCGGTAGGACCTGGGGATGTGGTAGGCACGATTCCCGAGGGCGAGACTATAACGCATAAGGTCATGATTCCGCCGGGAGTCTCTGGAAAGGTGGCCACAGTTGCCGAGAAAGGTTCGTATACGGTAGACCAAGTCATGGCGAAGCTTGAGGATGGCTTCGAGATCAAGATGAGTCAGTGGTGGCCCGTTCGCCAAGGGCGCCCATACGTTCGTAAGCTCGACCCAACCCATCCATTCACGACGGGTATGCGGATATTGGATACGTTCTTTCCGGTCGCACTGGGAGGGAACGCGATCATCCCAGGAGGGTTCGGTACTGGAAAGACGGTCACCCAGCAATCTCTTGCCAAGTGGGCGGAAGTCGACATCATCATCTATGTTGGATGCGGTGAGCGAGGAAACGAGATGACAGAAGTCCTCGTAGAGTTTCCCGAGCTTGAAGACCCGGGAACCGGTGCACCGTTGATGGAACGCACCGTGCTTGTGGCCAACACATCTAACATGCCGGTTGCGGCCCGCGAGGCGTCCATCTATGTCGGTGCCACTCTCTCGGAGTACTATCGCGATATGGGATACAACGTGGCCATGATGGCAGACTCGACCTCAAGGTGGGGCGAGGCACTTCGAGAAGTCTCGGGACGTCTCGAGGAGATGCCCGGGGAGGAAGGATACCCTGCCTACCTTGCCACAAGACTCGCTTCATTCTATGAGCGCTCGGGAAGAGTCCAGACCCTTGGGTCTGATGAGCGCATAGGCTCAGTCACGATGGTGGGAGCGGTATCCCCAGCAGGTGGAGATATGTCTGAGCCAATGACACAGAACTCTCTAAGGGTTACTGGAGCGTTCTGGGCCTTGGACACCTCACTGGCGCATAGAAGGCACTTCCCGGCTATATCGTGGACGAAGTCATACACCCTTTACGGCAGTCAGATCCGCGGCTGGTATGAGGAGAATGTTGCGCCGGATTGGCAGGACTTACGCGATCGCGCGATGTTCATACTTCAGAAGGAGACCGAGCTGCAAGAGATCGTACAGCTTGTCGGCCCGGATGCATTGCCGGAATCGGAGAAAGTCATCCTCGAAGTAGCCAGAATGCTGCGTGAGGATTTTCTTCAGCAGTTCGCTTTCGATGATATCGATGCATACTGTCCGCCTAAAAAGGCGTACGTGATGCTGAAGGTGATCTTGGCTTTCTACGATTCTGCCGTTGCAGCGCTAAACAGAGGAGTGTCGCTAAGGCAGCTTCTGGAGACTCCCATCCGCGATCGAATAGCCGGGATGAAGACCACCCCTCATGAGGAGGCCATCCAGAGCCTACCGGGTTATGCGGAACAGTTGGCCGAAGAAATCGCCGGAATCGAGGTGTACTGAATTGGGGACCGAGACCGCAACGCAAGAGGTTGAGACCAAACTATCGTTGGTCTCAACTGACTACCGAACCATCTCGTACGTCACGGGACCGCTGTTGTTCGTGAACAGCGTGCAAAACGTTGCTTACAATGAGATGGTTTCCATCAAGATGCCTGATGATTCTCGTCGGACCGGCCAAGTGCTTGAGATATCGGGGGACATAGCAGTCATTCAAGTCTTCGAAGGCACCCAAGGCGTGGATGTGAGCGCCACCGAGATCCGCTTTCTTGAAGAAGTCGCAAAGATCGATGTCTCCCCCGATCTTCTCGGCAGGGTGCTGAACGGGACGGGTGTTCCGATAGATGGTGGAGCACCAATCATCCCAGAGGCGCGCTTGGACATCACTGGAGCTCCTATCAATCCCTATTCACGGGAGAAGCCGGCTGACTTCATCGAGACCGGGATCAGTGCGATCGACGGTTTGAACACGCTGGTCCGCGGACAGAAACTTCCAATCTTCTCTGGCTCAGGACTGCCGGCAAACGAGTTGGCCGCCCAGGTTATCAGGCAGGCAAAGGTCAAGAGCGGGGAAGAGTTCGCCATCGTCTTCGGCGCGATGGGTATCACTCACCGTGAAGCTAGCTACTTCATGTCGCAGTTCGAGAAGACCGGCGCACTGGAGCGCGTGGTGTTCTTCCAGAACCTCGCCGATGACCCGACAGTTGAGCGTCTCCTCACTCCGAAGTGCGCACTCACCGTGGCCGAGTACCTTGCGTTCGAAAAGGACATGCAGGTGCTTGTCGTATTGTCTGACATGACCAACTACTGCGAGGCCCTGCGCGAAGTCTCCACCGCTCGTGAAGAGGTTCCTGGTCGACGAGGATTCCCGGGTTACATGTACACCGACCTAGCGATGATTTACGAGCGCGCCGGTCGAATCAAGGGCAAGAAGGGCTCAGTGACGCAGCTGCCTATCCTGTCGATGCCAGACGATGACATCACGCACCCTATTCCAGACCTAACGGGATATATCACCGAGGGGCAGATTGTACTTTCCCGCTCCCTGCATCGGCGCGGTATCTTTCCGCCCATCGATGCCCTGCCATGTCTTTCTCGACTGATGAACCTGGGTATCGGTGATGGAAAGACTAGGGAAGATCACAGGGCTGTTGCCAACCAGCTCTATGCGGCCTATGCGCAGGGACGTGATTTGCGCAAACTGGTTGCTATCGTCGGCGAGGAAGCCCTAGCTGATACTGATCGGCGTTATCTAAGGTTCGCAGATGACTTCGAAACCAGAATCGTTGGTCAAGGTGAAGAAGGTCGGTCGATTGAGGAGACTCTGGACATCAGCTGGGACTTGATGAGCGGGCTGCCAATCAGCGAACTGAAGAGGGTACGTGACTTTGTAGCCAAGTATCACCCGAACCCTGAGCCTGAGGGCGATCTTTAGAGAGGTGCATGAGTGGAAGAAGTAAGGCCGACTCGTACAGAGTTGCTGGAGCGTCGCGAGCAGATCAAGCTTGCGGAGCAAGGCATGGACCTGCTCAAACAGAAGAGAGATGCACTGCTTATCGAGTTCATGGGCGTGATGGATGAGACCTTGCGCCTTTCGGAGTTGCTTCAGCGTGCTGTCTCCGAAGCGCAGTACTCACTGGCGGTTGCAGAGGCTGTCGATGGAACCGTGGCGTTGCGCTCGGCTGGTATGGCCACAAAGGGTGAAGTCACCGTCGAGATGTCGGGAACGAAGATCATGGGTGTTCCCGTTCCGGTGGTGACTAAAGGAGAGAGTCCAATACGAACATCGTTCACCCGTGGCTACGCGGTGACGGGCGTCTCGAGCAGGGTCGATGAAACGGCCCACAAGTTCGAGCGGATCCTAGACGTGATCATCGAGTACGCTGACATCGAAACCCGACTCAAGCGCCTTGGCGATGAGATCCAGAAGACGAACCGACGAGTCAATGCCTTGGAGCAGATAACCGTTCCGCAGCTCAGAGGGCAGGTCACATACATCAGGCAGATACTCGATGAGCGCGCTCGAGAGGATCTGTTCAGACTGAAGAAGGTCAAGAAGAAGATCGAGAGCAAGAAGGCGCAGACTCGTTAGGGGCGGACCTGCGACAATCTTGCAGAGGAGGCTTTGGACTTCGCTGTGGTTATGAGCTTCTTTCCGTGATGGTCTCTGCGACCTCCGTCAGGATTTCCACGCTACCACGTGAATGCTGTCTTAGCTGGCGTCCTAAGGAAAGGATTCGATAGAGGTCGGCCATCGTCAGGTGACCGAATCGCATCTTGTCCCACTCATCGCGAGCCACGTAGGCCCATACTTCGCCGAGCACCCACTCGATTTCCTCGATTTCAGGGCTTGAGACTTGCGCCCAGTTGGCCTTCAGCGCATGACGCAATCGATCCATCGCCCGTTCGACCGCTTTGGCCTTGCGAATCTGGAATGCGCGAATGCCGATGTCTTCACTGGAAACGTTGCGTCGATCCAATACCACCAGTCCCACCTCCAATGCGTTTATCTTGATTTTCGCCGACGTCGGCGTAATTCCTTTACGATATGCCAACTGAACACTGCTGGTCTAATATAGGCGTGATGTTCAAACGTTTTGGCGAGAGGAAATCCATGGAGTTTAGCGATGTTGTCCTGAAGCGCAGGAGCGTGCGTCATTTCGATTCGAAACGCACTGTGACTGACGAGGATATCGTTGCCCTGTTGTCCGCTGCGACGGTGGCCCCTTCGGCGGGTAACATTCAGCCCTGGCGCTTCACGGTCGTAAGCAGCATCGAGGCGAAGGAGCGGTTGCAGGGTGCGCTTCGGCAACGCTGGGCCACGGCGGCTCCACGGATAATCATAGTCTCGGTGGATCCACGTCCGTGCGCGGCCCGCTACGGTGCGCGGGGTGAGATGCTCTACGCCATCCAGGATAGCGCTGCCGCGGTGCAGAACATCCTGTTGGCTGCTGTCGACCGAGGGCTGGCGTCTTGCTGGATAGGTGCTTTCGACGAGGATGCGGTGCGCGAAGCTGTCGGTATCGTGGCACCGGTGACCCCGGTTGCGATTCTGCCTATCGGGTACTCTGCGGAGTCCTCGGGCAGATCGCCCAGAAGGCCGCTCGACGAATTGACGACATGGCTCTGAGATGACCGAGGCTTCCTTCGAGACGCTAGAGTCACTTCGGCGCTATATCGGCGATTGCCGAAGGTGCGCGTTGGGTGAGACTCGCGTCGAACTCGTCTTCGGGGCAGGGGATACTGCCGCTGATATCATGTTCGTGGGTGAAGCACCCGGACGCGCCGAGGATCTCTCCGGCGAACCTTTCGTCGGCGCCGCTGGCAAGCTTCTAGATGAGTTGCTCGCATCGGTGGACCTCGACCGAAGACAGGTCTACATCGCCAACATCCTGAAGTGCAGACCACCCGGCAACCGCGATCCGCTGCCTGCCGAGGTGGAACTTTGCGCCGGTTTCCTGCGCGAGCAGGTGCGGCTGGTTCACCCCAGGGTGCTGGTGACCCTGGGCAACCATGCGACTAGGTTCATCCTGGGGACTCAAGCGGGCATCACCGAGCTGCGAGGTAAGCCTATGGTCTTGGGAGAGGCGACCGTCTTTCCTGTCTTCCACCCAGCAGCAGTGATCTACGACAGATCGAAACGTGAGGTGCTGTTCGAGGATTTCCGCGCGATCGCTGCGCTGTCGTGTGATAGCAGCGGGCTGCCCGCCGAAGAGGCCCACTGATGGATGACGGGCGCACACAAGGGACGATCATCACTTCGGCGAGTGAGGCGACGCACGCCACGGGACAGGCCCTCGGTCACCTGCTGGGCCCCGGCGACGTACTGCTGCTTACAGGTGACCTTGGGGCAGGCAAGACCCAGCTTGCGAAGGGGATAGCGGCTGGGCTGCAGGTCGAAGGTCCGATCACGAGCCCGACCTTCGGCATAATCCGCGTGCATGAGGGCGCCTCGACGCTCTACCATGTCGACCTGTATCGCCTTGAGCGCGCCGATGAGCTCGAGGACACCGGGTACTTCGAGGTGCTGGAGGCGGGCGGTGTGGCCGTCGTCGAGTGGGGAGACCGATTCCCGGAGGCGATCCCGCCTGAGCACCTAGCGATCCGCATTGAGATCGTCGACGAAGCCAAGCGTGCGCTCGCGTTCCAGGCGCACGGTGCGCGATATGCCCGGCTCGCAAGCAGCTGGCTTGCTGCTTGCGATGCGCTTGCAGGCGTGGAGGTTCGCCGATGAGCCGCAATATCATCGCGATCGACACATCGACCGAGGTCGTGGCGATCGGTTTGGGAGCGCTGGAAGACGGCCAGGTCCAGGTGCTTGGCGTCGGTGACATCTACGCCCCCCGGGCTGCCCTTGCGCAGACCCTGCCTCGGGTCTCCGAGCTCCTAGCGGCTGCGGGCATCGAGCCTGCCGAAATCGACATGGTGGTCGTGGGTCGCGGGCCGGGGTCGTTCACCGGTGTACGCATCGGCGTCTCGATCGCCAAAGGGCTCGCACATGGGCTTGGCGTTCCGCTCTTCGGCGTGGGCACGCTCGACGCCATCGCGTGGAGAGTGCAGCCACTCGCCCAAGCTCCGATGCTCGTAGGCGTCCTCGGCGATGCGATGCGCTCCGAGGTGTATCCGGCACTCTTCCGCGTCTCTGCGCAGGGAGTGGTGCGCCTCGAGGAGGATTCCGTGGCCCGACCCGCCGAGGTGGTAGAGCGCTGGGCAGCGCTCGGCGAGCCGTGTCTGCTGACCGGCAACGCGCTGCACAAGTACCGCGAGCTGTTCGGAGCCACGGAGCACACGGCGTTCTCGCTGGCCGAGGAGGCGCTTTGGAGCCCGAGCGGCGAGGCGCTGCTCGCAGCTTTCGGCGCTGCGTGGGCGACGGGATCGCAGGGTTCGGGCGATGTCGCCGCGCTGCTGCCGGTGTACACGCGCGCATCCGATGCCGAGGAGAACGAGCGCAAAGCGGCAGAGAAGGGTGGCCCCCGGTGAGCGCATACATCCGCGCGCTGACTGCAACAGACATCGAGGCCGTGACCGCCATCGAGCGTGCGAGTTTCCCTGCGCCGTGGAGCGAGGAGCTGTTCCGCTGTGAGCTGGGCCGCGCAGACAGGGTATGGCTCGTCGCCGCTCACAAGCGGGCGGTCCTCGGGTACGTCGGAGCTGCGCTTGTCGGCAACGAGGCCCACATACTCAACCTCGCGGTCGAGCCGACCTTCCGGCGGCGTGGCCTCGCTTCGGCGCTGATCAGCGCAGCGTACGAGCGCCTAGTCGCCGAAGGCGTCGTGCGCGTCACCCTGGAGGTCCGCACCAGCAACGCAGCCGCGATCTCGCTCTACGAGTCCGCGGGTCTCACGCGCGCGGGCGTCCGGCCGAAGTACTACTCGGAGACCGGGGAGGATGCGGTCATCATGTGGTCGGGCGACCTGACCGCAGAAAGCAGCCGTAAGCTCCTGGAGTCCTTGTCGGCGAAGGGCGCAGAAGCCCTGCGGATGTTCGGTGGGCCTGAGGACCTTCCTCGGCCGCTCGTGCTCGCGATCGAGACCTCGTGCGATGAGACCGCCGCAGCGGTCATGGCGGCGGGCGAGACCGTGCTTGCCGACGTGGTCGCAAGCCAGACCGAGTTCCACCACCGCTTCGGCGGCGTCGTGCCGGAGATCGCGAGCCGCAAGCACACCGAAGCGATCGTGAGCACCGTCGACGAGGCGATGGCGCGCGCCAGCGAGGCAGCTGGCCGGCCGCTGGCGTTCGGCGACCTCGACGCGATCGCAGTCACGCACGGGCCCGGGCTCGTCGGTGCGCTCGTGGTCGGCGTCGCGTACGCCAAGGGCCTCGCGATGGCCAGCGGGGTGCCGCTCGTAGGCGTGAACCACCTGGAAGGCCACATGTTCGCGACGGCCATGGGTGACTCGGCAGCCGAACCGCCGTTCGTCGCGCTGATCGTCAGCGGCGGGCACACATCACTGATCCACGTCCCGCGCTGGGGCGTCTACCGCACGCTGGGCGAGACGCTCGACGATGCCGTTGGCGAGGCGTTCGACAAGGTCGCGAAGTTGCTTGGACTCGGGTATCCCGGCGGCCCCGTCATCTCTCGGCTTGCCGAGGAGGGCGACCCGAACGCGATCCCGTTCCCGCGCGCGATGCTTCACTCGGGCGACCTCGCATTCTCGCTTTCCGGCCTGAAGACCGCGGTGATCAACCACGTGCGTGCCGAAGAGGCTGCAGGCCGCGCGATCGACGTGCATGACCTGGCGGCGTCGTTCCAGGCGGCCGTCATCGACGTGCAGGTCGCCAAAGCCCTCTCGGCGGTCAAGGAGTGCGGAGTCGACAGGTTCGTCTTGGGCGGCGGTGTTGCGGCCAACAGGGCCCTGCGCGAAGCTCTCGATACCGCGATGCGCCGAGAAGGCGTGAGCGTGCACGTACCCAGCCTTGACTTATGCACCGACAACGCTGTGATGATCGCGGCTGCTGGAACGTTCAGGTTCCTCGAAGGGGATCGGCTCGCCCTGGACGCCGAAGCTGACCCCGGCCTGCGCCTGGGCTAAAAGGTTGCGAGCGCCACGCAAGCACGCCGACACCGCCCGCGGACCCCGCTATCCTGAGTAAGGCGTCACCTGATTATCTAAGCGTGTGCCACTCAACCCATTCGCAAAGTCGCAGGTAAAAGCTATTGAACGATGTTGCCTCGGCAGGTAGAATCATCTCTGCCTAGCACTCTTCGAATCTGAGTGCTAGAAACTTGTCTCATGCGGGTGCGAAACGGGAATATACCCGAAGCAGGCCCTGAAGCCCTATGCGGCGAACCGGTCGGCATCGCACCACAGAGAAGGTCCGTGTCCGCGTTTCGAAAACAGGAGGGCAGCACATGAATTTGAGGCCGTTGGGCGATCGCGTGATCGTCAAGCCGGCGGAAGCCGAGGAGAAGACCCAGAGCGGTCTATTCATCCCCGACACCGCCAAGGAGAAGCCCCAGCGCGGGGAAGTCGTCGCCGTCGGCGAGGGCAAGCTCAAGGATGACGGAACCAGGGTCGCTATCGATGTCAAAGTCGGCGACACGGTCATCTTCAGCAAGTACGGCGGTAGCGAGGTCAAGATCGACAGCGTCGAGTACAAGATCCTCGATGCAGAGCGTGACATCATTGCGGTCGTCGTCGATTAGTCTGTCTTTTCCACCAACCAGTGAAGGAGGAGATACCTTAGATGGCTAAGGATATCCGTTTTGACGAGGCCGCCAGGCGCGGTCTCGAAGCAGGAGTCAACCAGCTCGCCGATGCGGTCAAAGTGACCCTCGGCCCCAAGGGTCGCTACGTGGTGTTGGAGAAGAAGTTCGGCGCTCCGACCATCACCAACGATGGTGTGACCATCGCCAAGGAGATCGACCTTGAGGATCCGCTGGAGAACATGGGCGCACAGCTCGTGAAGGAAGTCGCCACCAAGACCAACGACGTCGCCGGCGACGGAACCACCACCGCCACGTTGCTCGCCCAGGTCATCGTCCGCGAGGGCCTGCGCAACGTCGCTGCCGGTGCCAACCCGCTCGCGATCAAGCGCGGCATCGAGAAGTCCGTCGACGCCGTTGTCGAGGCCATCAAGGCCAACGCCAAGGAGATTGAGGACAAGGAAGAGATCGCCCACGTAGGGTCCATCTCGGCAGCTGATGAGAACATCGGCAACAAGATCGCCGAGGCCATGGAGGTCGTCGGTAAGGACGGCGTCATCACCGTCGAGGAGTCGCAGACCTTCGGCATCGACATCGAGACCGTCGAGGGTATGCAGTTCGACAAGGGCTACATCTCGCCGTACATGATCACCGATCCCGATCGCATGGAAGCCGTGCTCAACGATCCGTTCATCCTGATCGCCAACCAGAAGGTCGGCAACGTCCAGGAGCTCCTTCCGATCCTCGAGAAGGTCATCCAGGCCGGCAAGACCCTGCTGATCATCGCCGAGGATGTCGAGGGCGAGGCTCTCGCCACACTCGTGGTCAACAAGCTGCGCGGCACGTTCACCTGCGTCGCAGTCAAGGCCCCCGGATTCGGCGATCGCCGCAAGCGCATGCTTGAGGACATCGCTGTCGTCACCGGCGGTCAGGTAATCTCCGAGGAGCTCGGCATCAAGCTCGATGGCGCCTCGATGGAGATGCTCGGCCGTGCCAAGACCGTCAAGGTCTCCAAGGAAGCCACCACCATCATCGACGGTGCCGGCACCGAGGACGCCATCAAGGCCAGGGTCAACCAGATCAGGGCTGAGATCGAGAACTCCGACTCGGACTTCGATCGCGAGAAGCTCCAGGAGCGCCTCGCCAAGCTCTCCGGCGGCGTGGCCGTCATCAAGGTTGGCGCAGCCACCGAGGTCGAGCTCAAGGAGAAGAAGCACCGAATCGAGGACGCCCTGCAGGCGACCCGCGCTGCTGTCGAAGAGGGAATCGTCGCCGGTGGTGGCGTGGCCTTGGTCGACGCTCTGCCGTCGCTCGACTCGCTCGATCTTCCTGCCGAGGAGATGATCGGTGTAGCGATCATCCGCAAGGCGCTCACCGAGCCTTTGAGGACCATCGCGAACAACGCCGGCTTCGAAGGCTCCGTCGTGGTCGAGAAGGTCAAGACCCTGGGCAAGGGCGAGGGCCTGAACGCCATGAACGGCGAGTACGGCGATCTGCTCAAGATGGGCGTCATCGACCCCGTCATGGTCACCCGCTCGGCGCTTCAGAACGCAGCTTCGATCGCTGCGCTGATCCTCATCACCGAGGCTGCCGTGTCCGACACTCCGTCGAAGGATGACGGCGGCGGCGGCGGTATGCCCGGCATGGGCGGCATGGGCGGCATGATGTAAGCTGCCCTCCCCGCAAAGAGGACCAGGCATTTGGAGACGGCCCCGAGGCTTCATCGCCAAGGGGCCGTCGTCATTGCAGGCGAATGCGACCGGAGACGCGACCGCAGTCGCAATCAGGAAGCGGACCTTCGCGAGGCGATGTGCGCCTCGTAGTGCGATAGCAGCTTGTCGGCCATCGGCTTGATATCGAAGCGCTCAGCCGACTGTCGGGCGGCGGCCTTCATCCGCTGGCGCAGCGAGTCGTCGCTCGCGAGCCGACCGAGCTTCTCGGCAAGATCAGCGGCGGAGTTCGTGGCGAGAAAGCCGGTCTCCCCATCGATGATGATGTCGCTTACACCCGGCGAGCTTACGCCGACAAGCGCGAGGCCTGCCGCAGCGGCCTCCATCAGCACGAGCGGGAAGGTCTCGGATACCGAGGCGGTCACGAACACGTCGGCGATTCCGAGCAGCCCGGGGACCTCGGAGTACGGCGTGCTGCCTGCGAAGTGCACGTTGTCGATAATCCCGCACTCCCGTAGCTTTGCATCCATGTCGGCGCGCCTAGGGCCGTCGCCGATGAGCAACAATCGCGACCTAGGCTCCTGCCGTGCGAGCGTCACGTAGGACTCGAGCAGCACATCGATGTTCTTCTCCGCAGCGAACCTGCCAAGGTGACAGAACACAATCTCATGGCTCGTCCAGCCGAACTCCGAGCGTTGTCTGGGGTTTTGAGGGTGCAGGAAGGCCGGGGTGTCGATGACATTGTTGTGCAGGTGGACGTTCTCGTCGATGCCCATCTCATGTAGCCATTCGATGATTCCCGCCGATGGAGCCAGGTACATGTCCATCTTCTTTGCGAAGGCGCCCAGGTAGGACCTGAGGAATGCCATTCGCATGTTCCGGGGGAGGAAGGCGGCGTATTCGTCTGCGAAGATGTCGTACCGAGAGTGGTTCGTGAACACAAGTGGGATTCTATGCGGTCCGCACTCGCGTATCGCGACTCTGCCCGAGAGGAAGGGATGATGGATGTGCGCAACATCCATGGTCGGGATGAGCTTCTTGGCCTCTTGCGACAAGGACAGTCCCATCTGCCATCCCGTGTTCCCCCATGCGATTGCGGGGGAGCGGATCACGTTGACTTCCTCATCCGTGTACGAACGGTTGCCGTAGGTGAAGACGTAGACTTCGTGTCCGAGCTGTTCAAACCGGGTCTTGTACATGCTGATGTAGTTGGTGACCCCGCTGACGTGAGGCTTGTACATATCTGCGAACATCCCGATGCGCACGGGCAGGCACCTCGTTTCCAGTCGTAGTGCAGCTGGCAGGTCGGGACCGCGCAGGGTAGCGACCGGGCCGACTATCGAGTAGAGTACCAGAGTCTAAAGCGCACCTGGCCCGAAACGCACCCCAGCATCATGATCGGAGAAGCGAACCAGTATGTCCCTTTCCATAGGCATAGTCGGCCTGCCGAACGTAGGCAAGTCGACCCTCTTCACGGCACTCACCCGCAAGACCGGCCTCGCTGCCAATTACCCCTTTGCCACGATCGACCCGAACGTCGGTGTGGTGCCCGTCCCCGACGCCCGCCTGGCGGCACTCGCCAAGATCGTGCAGCCTCAAGAGGTCGTTCCAGCGACAGTTGAGTTCGTTGACATCGCAGGGCTCGTCCAAGGGGCTAGCGAAGGCGAGGGGCTGGGCAACCGCTTCCTGGCGCACATCCGCGAGACCGATGCGATCTGCGAGGTGGTCCGCCACTTCACCGACCCCGACGTCATCCACGTTGACGGGCGCGTCGATCCGATTACCGACGCAGAAGTCATCAAGATGGAGCTCGTCTTGGCAGACGTCGCAACCACTGAGAAGGCGCTTGTAAGACTCGAGAAGGAAGCGAAGAAGGACAAGGCCCTTCTCGGCATGGTGGAGTTGATCCGAAGGCTCTCGGCCTGGCTCGACTCGGGCATGCCGGCCCGGACACTCGAGATGACCGCCGAGGAGCGCGAATCCATCCGCGACTTACACCTGCTCACCGCAAAGCCGCACCTCTACGTCGCCAACGTGGACGAGAGTGCGCTGGGAGACACCATTGCGCCCATCGGCGGCGTCACCCCCATCGCGATCTGCGGCAAGGTCGAGGCCGAACTCGCCGAGATGGATGCCGAGACCGCAACGGAGTACCTCGAAGCCATAGGTCTGTCGGAACCCGGCCTGGACACGCTGATCCGAGAGGCCTATCGCCTCCTAGGCCTGCACAGCTTCTTCACTGCAGGCGAGAAGGAGGTCCGTGCGTGGACGACTCCGATCGGCTCGAAAGCTCCTCAGGCTGCCGGAGCGATACACTCCGACTTCGAGCGGGGCTTCATCAAAGCTGAGGTCGTGGGCTACGCCGACTACGTCGCCCTCGGCGGAGAGAAGCCAGCGCGTGAGGCGGGAAAACTGCGCATCGAAGGCAAGGAGTATGTCGTCGCGGACGGGGACGTCATCCACTTCAGGTTCAACGTCTAGCGAGCGCTATCTGCCGAAGCCTTTCTGTATCATCCACTCCATCTGCGAGGATACGGCTCCGGTTCCCCCAACGACTGTAGGGGTGGTCAGCCTCGAACGGTGGTGGAAGAGGAACTCGCGGGTTGGGGCCGGGAGGTTGCGCTGCCTGACCAGTACGACAGGTCGGCTCCCAGCTGCTGCGATCGTTGACGCACTCAGAGCATCAGGGAAGGCGTCGGCGTTGGCTACGAGCGGACTTACCGCTGCGGTCCCCATGAATGCTCGGATGACAGCGACGTTGGTCCGGAACCGATCCGCGCCAGCGATGCGTCTTACAGTGCCGAAGGTTCGCAACTGCGCCTCGATCTCCGGTCCGATGGCGCCCGTGCCGCCGATGACTTCGATCCGCTGGATTGCTGTGTTGTTCGCTGTCAGCAACGAGAGTGTCTCCGTCGGGATTACGCCCCGATCGGCCAGCAGGATCGGGGCGCCTAGAGCTCCGGCGTAGGATCCTACCGACAGCGCATCAGGGAAGTTCGCACCTGAGACCACGAACACCCTGCCGTCGGCAGGCACGCCGACCCGGGTAGCGATCTGGGCCGCCGTTGAGAACCGGTCGTCGCCAGCGATGCGCTCTACGGTTACCGAGCCCGCCGCTCGACCCGTTGCGCTAACCGCACTGTTGACCGCTCCAGGACTCACTGCCGCCTCGCCTCCGAGGACGACGATCCTCGAAGGCCGCAATCTGGCGATACGCGCCCGTGTCTCCTCGGTGATCGCATCGCCACCCACCAGAAGCATGGGGGCGTTCATTCTCCGAGACAGGGTGGATCCGACCATCGCGTCAGGCCAGTCCGCTCCAGAGGCTAAGATCACAGTCTCAGCGGTCGTAGGCCATCGGGAGCCGGCAACCGCAGCCGCAGTCGCGAACCGATCGGATCCAGCGAGGCGCGGGTAGATCGACCGGAATGGGTTAGAGCGAAGGAAGCGGTCTATCCCTCTTGCCACAGCTGCTGAAGCGTCCCTCTGGAATGTTGGGTTGATGAGCCGCTGAAGCTCTGTGGGATTGCTCATAAAGCCGGTCTCCACAAGCACGGCAGGCATGTTCGACCAGCGAAGCACGTAGAACGAATCCTCCTTGACTCCGCGGTCCACGAGTCCCGTCTCCAAGATGTATTCTTGCTGTATCAGATCGGCCAGACGTCTGGATAGCTGTCTGTCCGTCATGCTTCCGGTGTTGCGCCAGAAGGTCTCAGCCCCGTTGGCCGCCGAGGACACCGCCGCGTTGGCGTGTATCGAGACGAAGACGTCCGCTCCCCAGGCGTTCGCTAAGTTGCATCTGGCTTGCAGGTCATCTGCGAGGGTGAATCCACCGACCGCGGCATAGGTTCCCGATGTACTCCAGGTAGGTATATCGACGTTGCCTACGTTCACATTGGATGTTCGGCTGAGCATGGTCGAGTGGCCTTGAACTCTCAGGTTGCGCTGGATCTCAAGGGCGTAGACGAGGGCGAGATCCGCTTCTCGGATACCTCCGTAGACCGCTCCCGGCCACCGCCCGCCGTGGCCAGGGTCGAGGAACACGCGACCCGCAGGGGTGGATGCTTCGGCAGCATGGTAAGGCGGGGCGAAGAGGAATAATGCTGCGGCGAAGAGCGCGATCAGCGACGTACGAAGTCTGGTGGTGGGATGCATGGCTACAAAACGACCTCTCGGCGGCTATATTGTGAATGTTCGGCTCTAACGCCTTTCGACTTTAAGATTATAGCTAAGAAGGTTCAATCCTGTCCCAAAAAGGCATAGAATACCAAGACCGTGGCACTCAGCGAGGAGGCGTTTCATATATGGAGATCGAGATCGGGCGTGGCAAGACCGGGCGCAGGGCCTATGGATTCAACGACATCGCTATAGTGCCATCGCGTCGCACGAGAGACCCTCGCGATGTCGACATCTCATGGACGTTCACCTTCCGAGGAAGAGAGTACCGCTTCGAGTTGCCCGTCTTGGCTTCGGCGATGGATGGCGTCGTGGATGTGCCATTCGCGGTGAACATGGGCCGAAAGGGTGGGCTGGCCGTGCTGAATCTAGAAGGCATTCAGACTCGCTATGAGGACCCAGCGCCGCTTCTTGATGCGATCGCTTCGTTCACCAAGGAAGAGGCCACCCACAAGATGCAGGAGATCTATCGGGAGCCTGTCAAGGAACACCTGATCACCCAACGGATCCGCGAGATCAAAGAAGGCGGGGCCCTTGCTGCTGGATCGCTGACGCCCCAGAACGTGGAACGCTACATCGGTGCCGCTCTTGAGGGCGGACTTGACATCCTGGTGATCCAGGGAACGGTCGTCTCGGCAGAGCACAAGTCCAGCTACGACCAGCCCCTTGACCTCAACACCTTCGTTCGCGAGCTGGGCATTCCGTGCATCATCGGTGGGTGCTGCAGCTACCAGGGCGCGCTGCATCTGATGAGGGCCGGAGCCGTCGGCGTACTTGTTGGAGTGGGCCCGGGACACGCATGCACCACAAGAGCGGTTCTTGGAATCGGCGTTCCTCAGTGCACTGCCATCGCCGATGCCGCTGCTGCCAGGACGCGATTCCTCGAAGAGACCGGCGTCTACACCCACGTCATCGCTGATGGCGGTATGCGGACAGGTGGCGACATCTCGAAGGCGATCGCTGTCGGGGCTGATGCGGTCATGATCGGTTCGCCCCTGGCGGCCGCTTCAGAGGCTCCGGGTCGCGGCACTCACTGGGGTATGGCGACCTTCCACCCCGACCTGCCGCGTGGCACTCGCGTGCGCGCCGGCATCAAAGGCTCGCTCGAGGAGATCCTGCTCGGCCCCGCACACGACAACGACGGCACCATGAACCTGTGCGGAGGACTGCGTACCTCCCTGGCTACGTGCGGTTATGAGAACCTCAAAGCCTTCCAGAAGGCCGAGGTCATGGTTGCCCCAGCGCTCCAGACTGAAGGCAAGACGCTTCAGCAGGCGCAGGGCGTCGGTATGTGCTAGCGATGACCGAGACTTCCTATCACGAGCAGCAACCCACGGTACTCGTACTCGACTTCGGCGCACAGTACGCGCAGCTCATCGCACGGCGAGTGCGAGAGGCGCGGGTCTACAGCGAGATCGTCAGCCACGAAATCACCGCCGCAGAAGTGCGGGATCGCAAGCCTGCGGCCCTCATACTCTCCGGCGGCCCCGCGAGCGTTTATGCCGAGGATTCGCCGCACATGGACCCGGAGCTGCTCGGTCTGGGGATACCGGTACTCGGTTTCTGTTACGGGTTCCAGGAGATGGCGCTTCACCTCGGCGGCGAGATAGCAGTCGCGGAGGTCGGGGAGTACGGCTCGGCAGAGCTGCGAGTGACCGATGCCGAGAGCCGACTATTCCGTGGTGTTCCGGCTCTGTCGCAGTGCTGGATGAGTCATAGGGATTCTGTCGTTTCGCCGCCATCCGGATTCACAATCACCTCGTGCACTCCTATAACGGGAATCGCCTCGTTCGAGGATCCCGCACGCAACCTTTACGCCACGCAGTTCCACCCCGAGGTCGCACACACTGACTTCGGACAGGCGATGATCAAGAATTTCCTCTATGAGATAGCGGGGATTCCTCCTGGCTGGACCACGTTCAACATCATCGACGAGACCGTCGAGCGGGTCCGCGAGATGGTCGGCGACGACAGAGTCATCTGCGGCCTTTCGGGTGGCGTGGACTCCAGTGTGGTGGCTGCACTGCTCCACAAAGCGATAGGTGATCGCCTGACATGCGTTTTCGTCGATCACGGCATGATGCGGGAGGGCGAGGCCGAGGATGTCGTGCGCGTGTTCCGCGGGCAGTTCCACGTCGACCTGATCCGGGTCGATGCTGCCGACCGCTACCTCAAGGTACTCGAAGGCGTCACCGACCCAGAAGAGAAGCGGCGTCTCATCGGCGAGGAGTTCTGGAAGGTGTTCTTCGAGCAAGCTGCGGCACTGCAAGGTGTTCGCTGGCTGGCTCAAGGCACCCTATATCCAGACGTGATAGAGTCAGGAAACAAGACGGCGGCCAAGATCAAGAGCCATCACAACCTGATACCGTTCCCCGAAGGAGTCCACTTCGAGCTCATCGAGCCGCTGAAGGCGCTCTTCAAAGACGAGGTCAGGGCTGTCGGTTCCGAAATAGGGCTGCCCGATGAGATCGTCCACAGGCAGCCGTTCCCGGGTCCGGGTCTCGGCGTGAGGATCATCGGTGAGATCACCGGTGAGAAGCTTGAAACTTTGAGAGCCGCTGATGCGATCATCCGCGAGGAGATTGGTGCCTGGGACACGGAGAGGAGCGTCTGGCAGTATTTCGGCGTACTTCCCGATATCCGCAGCGTAGGGGTCATGGGCGACGAAAGGACATACGGAAGGCCGATCATCATCAGGGCCGTGTCCTCCGTTGATGCCATGACCGCCGACTGGGCGCGACTCCCTCACGATTTGCTGGCCAAGATGAGCAACCGCATCATCAATGAGGTCGATGGCATCAATAGGGTTGCGTATGATGTGACTAGCAAACCGCCGGGAACTATAGAGTGGGAATGAAGGAGGTGCCCGATGACGACATCCGATGACAGCAACGCCACCGAGCAGATCTCGTTGCACAGGAGCAGAATCGATGAGATCGATTGTCAGATTGTGCGGCTACTCAATGAGCGGGCGGCGGAGTCCCTCGCTATCAGGGAACTCAAGCCACAGGTGCAAATGGGCCTGTACGACCCGAAGCGGGAAGAAGAGATATTCATCAACGTGACCAAGTGCAACACCGGACCGCTATACACCGAGAATCTTCGCGAGATATACGAGTCCATCCTTCATGTCATGAAGGAGCTGAGGGATCGATGACGCCCGACAACACCAAGAACCTCCCTGCCGCCATCGACGCCGTGCGCCGAGATGCAGGCGTCACCATCATAGCTGGCCCATGCTCTGTCGAGAGCAAGGAGCAGATGCGCCAAGTGGCCGCGACGCTGGTTGATCAAGGCGTTCGCGTCATGAGGGGTGGCGCTTTCAAGCCCAGATCATCCCCATTCTCGTTCCAAGGACTTGAGCAAAAGGGCCTGGAGATACTGAGAGAAGTCGCCGACGAATTCGGCCTGCTCGTAGTCACTGAGGTCACCGACTCGGCGCACGTGAAACTGATAGACGAGTACTCCGACATCCTGCAGGTCGGGACACGGAACATGGCTAACTTCAGCCTGCTCAAGAAGATCGGCGAGGTGACAGCACAGTCGCATCGGCCGGTCGTCTTCAAGCGGGGGATGGCCGCCACTATCGAGGAGTGGCTGCAGGCCAGCAACTACATCACCATGCAAGGCAACGAGAATGTCATCCTTTGCGAGCGCGGCATCCGTACGTTCGAGACCGCCACGCGGTTCACCTTGGATATCACGGCGGTTCCAGTCGTCAAGAAGTTGTCATTGCTCCCGATCATCGTGGATGTCTCGCACCCGACCGGTTCGGCAGATCTGGTGCCGGCCATTTCTAGGGCTGCTGTCGCGGTTGGGGCAGACGGCTTGATGGTCGAGGTCCACCCCAACCCGCGTGAAGCTTTGTGTGACGGAGCGCAATCATTGGATCTTGAAGGATTAAGGAACCTGATTGTCGAATTAAGACCGGTGGCGCAGGCGGTTGGGCGTTCGCTCGCATAAAAAGACTCGCATCGCCCTGCTGAAGGATAGGGAACTCGGGTAGAAGAGGCATCGTATGGGGTGCAGAAGGTGATTCACTCTCCGATACGCTTCTGCTTACAATGTGGTGCGCCAGAAGCCGTTCGCATCGGGGAGTGCAGTGTGTGCAAGGACCCCGTCTGCGACAAGTGCGGCAACATCCAGCATATCCAAGGTAAGCGCTGCGCGATCCACGATAAATGTCTTAGCAACTCGAGCGATTCCTTCTCCATGATCAAGTTCGTAAAGTAGGAACATATCCTGATGGAAGATTCAACCCTGTCTGTGGACCGTCTGCGGGTGTAGACTTGACCCCCATGACCGAAACGACCCCCAATCTCAATCCTGCGCAGGCCGACGCTGTCAACAGCACCGATGGCCCTCTATTGGTATTGGCTGGGGCCGGGTCAGGCAAGACGAAGGTGCTGACGCATCGCATCGCGCATATCGTCAGCTCAGGAAAGGCTTCTCCGGAAGAGATTATTGCGATCACTTTCACCAACAAGGCCGCCGCTGAGATGAAAGCGCGCCTAGGGGCCATCTGCGGTCTGAACTCCAGAAACATGTGGGTGATGACCTTCCACGCGATGTGCGTGAGGATGCTGCGCATCGACGCCGAACGGGTTGGATACACCAGCAGGTTCACCATTTACGACGCCGATGACTCGAAGCGACTGTTCAAGGCCGCGATGACACAAGCCGAGGTAGACGAGAAGCGCTACCCTGTCGCCGGCGTAGCAAATAGAACCTCCTCGGCGAAGAATGAGCTTATCGATCCTGAGGAGTTCGCTGCCTCGGCAATCACCCCAATGGACAAAGCTGCTGCGCGGGTGTTCCCGCTGTATCAACGGCGACTCAAAGAGTCCAATGCGATGGACTTCGATGATCTTCTGGTCGAAGCACACAGGCTGCTTGCCGATCATCCTGATGTCCTCGATCGCTATCAGTCTAGATTTCGCTACGTGTTGGTGGACGAGTATCAGGACACCAACCATGCGCAATATCGCATCGTCAAGCTGCTGGCAGAGCGCCATCGCAACTTGATGGTGGTGGGAGACGACGACCAGTCGATCTACTCGTGGCGCGGTGCGGATATCAGGAACATCCTCGATTTCGAACAGGATTATCCGGAAACCAACGTCATCCGCCTCGAGCAGAACTATCGATCGACCGCAACGATCCTGGCAGCGGCCAACGCTGTGGTTGCGAACAACCTCGGACGCAAGACCAAGACGCTTTGGACAGCGAATGCCGGCGGAGAGGCCGTGACTTCCTACAAGGCGGATGATGAGAGGGATGAGGCCCGCTTCATCGCACGCGAAATCGAGCGGCTCAGGCTCTCGGAAGGTCATGGATATTCGGACTTCGCGGTTTTTTACCGCACCAATGCACAAAGCCGGACCCTTGAAGATGCATTGCTGAGGGAGGGCATCCCATATCAGATCGTCGGAGGGACCAGGTACTTCGATCGCGCTGAGGTCCGGGATGTCATGGCATATCTCAAGATCCTCATAAACCCGCTCGATGCCATTTCCATTCAGCGCATCATCAACAGGCCCAGGCGGGGGATAGGCAAGACGACCGTCGACCGCATCGCGCAGATATCGATGGATGACGCGGAACCGTTTGAGACAACGCTACGCCGCTTTGCTGCCGGAGATTTCGGCACTGGTCCTGCGGCGAAGGTGCGACCTTTCGTCGAGCTGATCGATGAGATCCGCGCTATGAACGAGCATTGCCTACGGGACCAGGTAGAGAAGATCATCGACAGGACAGGACTCCTTCAGGAGCTCGCCAACGAGGGCACAGTTGAGTCTTCGGGCAGAGCAGAGAACATCCGAGAGTTCTTCGGAGTGGCCGAGGAGTACTCGGTTGCACACCCGCAATCACCGGAGGATGGGGCAGACATCGCCACCCAGCTGGCCGACTTCGTCGAGTGGCTTGCACTTCGAAGCGACCTGGATTCGATGAGCGGGGACCAGGAGACGGTGACGCTGATGACGGTCCACACCGCCAAGGGCCTTGAGTTCCCGGTGGTCTTCATCGCAGGACTGGAGGACACCCTGTTCCCGCATGTGAACTCCATCTTCGACCCGGCTGGCTTGGAAGAGGAGCGACGTCTCGCTTACGTCGCCATCACGCGAGCGCGGGAGCGTCTCTACTTGACCCATGCGCGCAACAGGTCGCTTTTCGGCTCCACCAGGAGCAACCCTCCCAGCCGATTCATCGCCGAGATACCGCGGGAGTGCCTGAAGGCGGATGCGCCGGTGCGCACACGAAGCTTCTCCTCGGGGGCTGTGTCGGCAAAGCCTACCGTTGGCGTCTCAACTAACGTCGTGTTCCAGGCGGGCGACCGGGTTGAGCACAAGGTCTTTGGGATTGGCGTCGTCAAGCAAGTCTCGAAGGATCGCGTGACGGTTGATTTCGGCTCGAAAGGCGTCAAGAATCTGATGACGGGCTTTGCACCACTGAGGAAGCTTGCGTCATGATGGTGCCGAGTGATGTTGCAAGAAGCAAAGCCTGGATGTGGAGGTGCGTGCTATGGGTCCGATAATGGTCTTCGGACATCTGAGGCCGGATAACGACTCGATATGTTCGGCGGTGGCTTATGCCCACCTCAAGAATGTCAGCGACCCCGATAACATCTACATCCCGGCCCGACTCGGACCGATGCCCTCGGAGACCACATGGCTTTTCGAACGCTACGGCGTCTCGGTTCCGATTGAGATTGCGCATGTGCGCACGCGCGTTCGAGACGTAATGGTCGCAGATGTCGTCACAGTGTGCGCCGACCAGACGATGCTCGAGGTAGGCCGACTCATGCGCGAGCACCAAGTGCGCGTGCTGCCTGTGCTGGAGGGCGGTTTCGTGAGAGGTCTTGTGACCCAAGCGCGACTCGCCGAGATGTATCTTGAGGAGATCGAGATACGCGGGTTCCTTACTCGGCATGTGACGGTTGGCGACCTGGCCGGTGCGATCCATGGCAACTTGCTACTTGGCGACCCGGACCGCGAACTGACCGGTAACGTCCTTATCGGTGCGATGGAGCCAACCACGATGCTGGGGTATATCGCGCCTGGCGACACCTTGATCGTTGGAGACAGGAAGCGGACTCAGCCGATGGCTCTGGACGCAGGGGTGGCTTGCCTGATCCTTACGGGCGGCGCCAGGCCTGATGACCACGTGGTCGAACTAGCTGAGCAGAACGGCGCGGCAATCATATCCACTTATCACGACACTTTCGCGACTGCGAGGCTCGTCAACCTCTCGCACTCGGTTCGCGACCACATGGAGACATCGGTGCCATTTGCGGAACCGGATGTCCTGCTGAGCGAGGTCGCCGAGGACATTCTCGTGAGTGCGAACAGGGCGCTGGTTGTGGTCGACTCGGAGGGTCGTCTTTCGGGGATGGTGACTAGGACCAACGTTGCACGGGGCCTTCGGCGGCCGGTCATACTCGTGGACCACAATGAGATGTCTCAATCCGCGCCCGGTATCGAAGAGGCTGCGGTGCTCGAGATCATCGACCACCACCGCGTCGGTGACGTGCAGACTTCGGGACCAATCCTATTCATGAACATGCCGGTGGGCTCCACTGCCACCATAGTCGCACTTCGCTACGAGCATCTGGGGGTGAAGCCGACGGAGCAGATGGCGGCACTGATGCTATCCGCGGTCATGACCGACACCGTGTTGCTCAAGTCGCCCACTGCTACCGAGGTCGATCGCCAGGTGGCTTCTCGGCTCGCCGATATCCTTGGCGTGCACCCGATGGAGTTCGGCATCGAGGTGCTCAAGTCCCGGGATTCGAGCATGCCCTTCTCGGCAGAGAGGGCCGTGACCGCCGACTTGAAGGAGTACAGAATCGGGGATAGCCGTATCGCTATCAGTCAGATGGAGACTGCGGATCTGCCAAATGTGATGAGCAATGCGAAAGACATCCGGGCTGCGATGGAGAGGCTACGCGAGTTCCAGGGCTACGATCTGGTGCTGATGATGATCACCGACGTGATCCAAGAGGGCAGTGAGGTGATGGCCGTAGGCCGGATCCGCCTTGCCGAGCGCGCACTAGGCGTTTCCTTCAGCGAGGGCTCAGTGTGGATCGACGGCCTGCTGTCACGCAAGAAGCAGATCGCCGAGAGGTTGCTCGACGCGGCCAACAGCTAGGAGCTGTCGATGCGAGTTCAGAGGCCCGATTCATGGAGGCGTGATCCGAGGGCAGGCGTGCTCGTCGTTGCTTTCGGGCTGGCGCTTGTAGGGTTTTCGGCGCTAGTGACGGCCCTGATCTTCTATTCGCCTTTAGCTTTCGCTGACAGGCGCCTATCTGCGATGATCCGAGAAGTGGATTCGCCCATAGCCGATCAGGTCTTCAGGGCGATCAGCCTAGCTGGGGACGCCATCGTGGTCGCCATTCTGGTGCTGGCAGTCGCCTTGATGCTCATCTGGCGCAGGCGCTTCGTCGAAGCGGGACTGGTAGTGCTGACGGTCGCCGGTGGCTCTATTGTCGGGATGATCCTTGGGGACCTCCTCCAAAGGGATAGACCGTCCGAGGAGTTTGCCAAGATAGTAGTCGCAGGGCCGTATGGCCTGCCGTCGATGCATGCGCTTTCAACTCTTCTGCTATTCGGCATCGTCGCGTTCATTGTCGTCTTCGGCGCACGAGGAATGGCATCGAGGGTCGGGCTAGGGGCTGCCTGTCTCAGCGTGCCCGTCCTGGTTGGGTACTCAGTCGTTTACCTGGGTGTCAACTGGATCGGGGATGTAGTTGCCGCCTGGATTCTCGCGATTGCCTGGATGCCGCTTTGCGTGGCAGGGTACTTCGCGTTCTACTCCAACGGCCAAAAGCGTAGGTCCGTGGGCGACGCAAAGAATCCGAGTGGCCGCGGCTCAGCGGGCTCTCGGTAGACGAACCACGAAGGTGGAGCCGTGACCGAGGCTGGAGGCGACCTCAACGGATCCCCCGCTGCGTTCCACGACGTTGCGGACGAGCGATAGACCCAGCCCTGTGCTCCCTGTGGACCTAGAGCGAGCCCTGTCCACGCGATAAAAACGCTCGAATATCCTCGACAGGTCCTCTGCGGGGATCCCAATCCCAGTGTCGATGACCGAGATGGTTATGGTGTCGACATCAGCTTCGAGCAGCACACGGGCTCCGCCTTCAGCGGTGTAGTTGACTGCGTTGTCGAGTAAGTTGTCGAGCACGATGGCAAGATCCGTGAGATTCACAGCCGCATAAAGGTCTTCACCCTCTACCGCGGTGTCGTCCACCTGCAAAGTCAGGCTCTTGTGGGCTGCCGCAGTTCTGTGCGAGAGCACCGCATTGGCGATTCCTTCCCTCACATCCGAGGAAGAACCAGCAGAATCGGTCGACTCAAGTCGCGAGAGGTCGAGAAGATCGACGACCAGCCTGCTCAGACGGTGCGATTCATCGGCAATCTGGGTTGCGAAGGCCAGCGACTGCTCCACGTCGCCATCGAGAGCCGCATCACGAGTGGACTCTGCGAGCAATCGGATTGTCGAAACAGGGGTCTTGAGCTCATGACTGGCGTTCGCCACGAAGTCTCTACGCAGGCGCTCGGTCTTGAGTCGCTCGGTGACATCTCCGATGACTACCAACGCGCCTCCCGAGCCGCTCTCGGCATCCAGAGGTGTCACGGTCGCCCTCAGCGTCGTGCCTGAGGGGTCCGGGCCGGATTCGATGACCACCCTCTCGTCAACCAGCGCACCGATCCCAGCTCCAATCGAGGCAGGCAGGTCGACGCCATCGATCGTTCGGCCGACGAGTGTAGAAACAGGCGCTCCGAGCAGTCTGCCCGCCGAGGAGTTCGCATACTGGATCACGCCAGCATCTACAAGCAATACAGCATCGTCGAAACCATCCAGTGCTCGGCGGAGGTCCTGTTTCTCTCCCAAGTGTGCCTCTTCGATGGAGCGGATGCGTTCCTTCAGAGCTTCCAGGGCAATCGCCATCGGTTCGAACGAGCCGCCCTCTCTTCCGATTACGACCTGCAGGTTACCTGAGGCAATCTTCTGGGCGGCCGAAGTTAGCCGCGATATGGGCTGGGCTATTCCTCGATCGAGCCGCCTGGCTAAGATGATGGCGAGGATGAGCAATATGGTGAGAAGCACGAGCCCTGATCGCACTGCTGACATGAGAATATCCCCGAAGTAGCCCTGATCCTCCGATACACGCACCACGGCCCGCTCGGCATCCAGGCCGGTCGGTAACGCCAAGAATGCTCTTTTCTCCCCATCCAACCGATCGATGCGCTGCGCACGTCCTGTTCTGCCAGCCAGGGCGGCTTCTATCTCGGCATCCGCGGAGGCATCGGGCGCAAGATTCTGTCCCGGAATCGAGTCGAAGACCACCTCCCCCTGGGCGTTCGTTACCTCGATGCGGAAGCCGGTCTGATCGACGAGATTGTAGAGCTGGTCGGTCGGGTCACCCGGAACCGTTTGCAGAAGGGTGATTGCTGATCTAGCGAAAGCTGTCAGGTGGCGTTCTTGTCTCTCGAGCAGTATCGAATCCAGCGGCGCCAAGAAGCTCCATGCCCATAGAGCGGCGAGTGCTGCCACTCCAACAACCATGGCAGCCGGTCTTAGCCAATGCTCAAGGGCGGATTTGAGCGGAGATCGCGATTCAGTCACGTGCGGCCACCTTGGGGTCATTCGTCCTTGGGGATAGGTTCGAAGCGATAACCCATGCCGTGGACTGTGTGTATGTACGTGAATCGCGAGGGGTCCTCAATGCCCTGACGGAGACGCCGAATGTGCACGTCAATCGTCCTTGAGGTAGGCAACGCCTCGTAGCCCCACACTTCGGATGCAAGAAACTGTCTGGTCCTCAAGACCCCGGGATGGGAAGCGAGGGTAACAAGTAGCTGGAACTCTTTGAGCCTGAGCTTCACCGGAACACCCGCCACCGAGGCCTTGAGTTGGTTGGGCTCTATGGAAAGATCGCCGATGGCAATTGGTTCGTTGCTCAACACATCTTGTTCACGAGTGCGCCTCAGGTTTGCCCGGACTCTAGCCAACAGCTCTTGCATCGAGAACGGCTTGGTGATGTAGTCATCGGCGCCGGCATCGAGTCCTTTGATCTTGTCGGACTCTTGATCCAGCGCGGTCACGATGATGATGGGTGTGTGCTTGTTTATCTCCCGGAAGCTCTGGGCGAACACATATCCGTCAGCTCCGGGAAGCATCAAGTCAAGGAGTATGAGGTCGGGCTTGGATGTAGCAGCAACTTCAAGCGCCTGGAGGCCATTGGCACTCGACACCGTATTGAACCCTGCTCGGCGCAGAGCATATTCGACTGTCTGCCGGATGATGGGGTCGTCTTCCACCAGTAAGATAGTCGTCAATTCCTGACCTCCGCATCGATCGGTGTATCCAAGGAGGTATCATACGCATGCAATACGAACTTCAGACGGACTTTACATTCATTTTACATCTGTAGCGCGATATTTAACATCAATGCAACCTTTATTACAGATGATGCACCTAACATGGTCGATGTTGTTGGCGATATCCATTGCTTGATCAAACAGTCAGCGAGAGGAAGGGTGTCAATGAAGTTCGGCAAAATCATGATCACTGCGCTTGTAGCCGCACTGATCGCAATCAGCATGGGGCTAGTTGGATGTGCCGCACCCCAGCAGGATACGGGCGGCGATCAGGGTGGTGCTGGAGAGACACTCACCGGAACCATCAACATCCAGGGCTCAGATACGATGGTCAACCTCGCCCAGGCTTGGGCCGAGGAGTTCATGATCGCCAATCCGGACGTAGTCATCTCTGTCAAGGGCGGTGGCTCCGGAACGGGCATCTCGGCGTTGATAGGTGGCACGATCGACTTGGCGACCGCTTCGCGTGGAATGGATGAAGATGAGATCGCCCAAGCAAGTCAGAACAATGTCACCCCTGTTGAGCACCCAGTGGCTGTCGACGGACTGGCAGTCGTGGTCCATTCCGACAATCCTGTGACAGGACTCACGATGGCGCAGCTTGGGGCCATCTACAGAGGCGAGATCACGAACTGGAATGAGGTCGGCGGTCCCGACTTGGCTATCGTTCTTCTATCACGCGACAGCGCCTCCGGAACCTACGAGTACTTCAAGGAGGAAGTTGTAGCGGCTGAGGACGAGAATGCGGAGTTCGCCAAGGAAGCCATGTTGCTGCCTTCGAATCGCGCAATCGTCACAGAGGTAAGCCAGAATGCAGCCTCGATCGGGTACATCGGACTGGGCTACGCCACGGCAGAAACCAAGGTGCTCGAGCTTGACGGTGTCTTGGCAAGTATTGAAACAGCAAAGGATGAGAGTTATCCTCTCTCTCGTTACCTGTACATGTACAGCAATGGTGCTCCTAGTGGAGTCGTTCAGGCCTTCCTTGATTGGGTTGCGAGTGAGGCTGGCGATGCAGTAGTTTCAGACCAGGGCTTTGTTCCGATCCAATAGAGATTGAGATTGATGAAAAACCCCACAATTTCAAATGTGAGGCGTAACGACCGCCCGGGCTCATCCCGGGCGGTCGAACTGTTGATCAAATTTTTGATCACCGCCTCGGGATGGACCGCAATAATAGTTCTTGCTGCCATCGCCGTGTTCCTTTTCCTCAGTGGGATGCGTGCGATGCAGGAGGTTGGCGTACTCAACATGCTGTTCGGCGAAAGCTGGTTCCCGACCTCCAAGAATCAGCAGTTTGGATTCTTGCCAGCGATCACAGGCTCTCTTTGGGCGACCTTGGTAGCACTTTCGATATCCGTACCTCTCGGGATCATGTCGGCGGTGTTCATCTCGGAGTTCACAGGCAAACGGGTCAAGGAAATCGCTAAATCGATCATCGAGTTCATGGCCGCCATCCCTTCGGTGGTCCTAGGGCTGATCGGTCTTGCGATACTGGCTCCCTGGGTGCGGGAGACTTTTGGAACTGCAACAGGGCTCACAGCCATGACCGCCGGGATGATGGTTGGCTTCATGTGCCTCCCTACAATCATCTCGATTTCCGAGGATGCCCTCCATGCAGTCCCGAACGAGCTGCGTCAGGGCTCGGCCGCACTAGGGAATACCCGCTGGCAAACTACTTACAAGGTTGTAATCCCCGCGGCGTCGTCGGGCATCTTCGCCGCTGTCATGCTCGGCTTGGGTCGGGCTATCGGTGAGACGATGGTCGTCTTGATGCTGGCGGGAAATGCGGGCATCATACCGACCGACCCACTGGTCTCGGTAAGGACCCTGCCTGGCACCATCGCCAACGAGATGGGCGAGACGGTTCGGGGTGGCTTGCACTTCTCGGCACTGTTCTTCATGGGCTTTTTCTTGTTCGCAGTGACCTTCATTGTCAACCTTGCTGCAGACATCGTTCTTGAGCGTCAGCGAAGGAGATGGCGCCGATGAACGTCAGAACCAGGATAAAGCGCGCTCGCGCCAACGAGATGATCGCCAAGATCGTTCTTGGTGCGTGCGCCGTTCTCTCGCTTGGTGTGGCACTGCTCTTCGTAGGCTATATCTTCAGCAGGGGCATCGGCTTTGTGAGCCTCGAGTTCATTACCGAGCCTCCACGAAGGTTCATGACCGAGGGCGGGATTCTGCCCGCCATAGTGGGCACATTCCTTCTTACGCTGGGGACCGCTCTGTTCACCATTCCTATTGGAGTGATGGCGGGCATATACCTCGCCGAATACGCCCCTCGCACCAGAAGAACGAGGATCATCAGACTGGCGATCGCCAACATGGCTGGAGTTCCGTCGGTGGTCTACGGATTGTTCGGCCTAGCTCTGTTCGTGAGCGTATTCGGGTGGGGCCGGTCCGTACTGGCGGGTGCAGCAACTCTGGCGTGCCTGACTCTGCCCGTGATCATCACGGCAACCGAAGAGGCACTTCGGCAGATCCCAAGCGACTTGAGGCAGGCTTCGCTGGCGCTTGGTGCTACTAGGCTGAGAACGATTGGCCGGGTGGTGTTGCCAGCGGCAGCACCAGGGATTGTGACCGGCTCGATACTTGGGCTCTCTAGAGCTGCTGGGGAGACGGCACCAATCCTGTTAACAGCGGTGGCCTTCTTCGCCCCTATCGCCACATCCCCGATGTCGCAGACGATGGCGCTGCCGTATCATTTGTTCATCATGGCGACCCAAGCAACTAAAGATGCACCGCAGATGGTTTGGGGAACAGCACTGGTCTTGGTTGCTGGAATCAGCATATTGAATGTGATCATCGCCACTTGGCGATCGAATCAGAGGAGAAAGATGAGATGGTAAGCAATAATCTCGGCTCATTCGAGTTGACCGATGTCGCGGTCACCTACGGCACGGAGACGGCTGTTGCAGGTGTTTCCATGCACATACCGGCAGAATCCGTGACCGCCCTGATCGGCCCTTCCGGTTGCGGGAAGTCCACGCTGCTCAGGTGTCTCAACCGCATGAACGATGAGATCGGCAACGTGACTATCGAGGGCAAACTGCTACTCGATGGAGTCGACATTTATGATAGTCGAGCCGTCGATCCGGTGGAGCTCAGAAAGCGTGTAGGGCAGGTCTTTCAGAAGCCCAACCCCTTCCCGATGACCATCTACGACAATGTTGCTTACGGCCCGCGCACGCATGGCGTCAAGAAGAAGGCCGAACTGGATCAGATCGTCGAGGACTCACTGCGTAGGGCTGCACTGTGGAAGGAAGTCAAGGATCTGCTCAAGAAGCATGCGTTCGAGCTTTCCGGTGGCCAGCAGCAGAGACTGTGTATCGCAAGGGCTTTGGCGACCGATCCCGAGGTGCTCTTGATGGACGAACCAGCATCCTCTCTTGACCCAATCTCGACCCAGCAGATCGAGGATACTATCGCTACTCTCAAGGAATCGGTAACGATCGTCATCGTTACGCACAACATGCAGCAGGCGGCTCGCGTATCCGATCAAACCGCATTCATGCTTCGCGACAGCATGGAAAGACCGGCATCGCTAATCGAGATGGGCGAGACCCGGATGATGTTCACCAACCCTTCGGATAAGCGGACCGAAGAGTACATCACGGGTCGTTTCGGCTAAGAGCTGCAGAGAGCCACAGAGTCGACTCCATGGAACCCTCAGTAGCGAAGGTCATCGATCGCGGGACCCCAATCATTGCGGTAGCCCTTCACGCAGGAACATACATGCGTGAGGAGCTGCTCGGTCGAGTGCAGTTGCAGCGCAAAGAGCTTGCGTACGAAGAAGATCCCGGCACCGACCGCATCATGGACATCGGGTGCAGCACGATTACAGCAGCGCGATCTCGGTTCGAGGCCGATTTGAACCGAGATCGAAACCGCGCTATCTATCAGGGTCCTGAAGACTCTTGGGGGCTAGATCTATGGTCCGAGCCACTGGAGCCAGAGATAGTCGCCCGCTCTCTCGAGTACTATGATGCCTTCTATCGAGTCGCTCGCGAGTTGATCGAGCGGACCATAGATGCACACGGATACTGCGTAGTGTTCGATGTGCATTCGTATAACCACAGACGCAATGGCCCAATGGGAGACCCTGCCGAAATCGAGGGAAATCCCGAGGTGAATTTAGGAACTAGATCGGTCGATTCGGCAAGATGGGGCCATGTGGTTCAGGCCTTCAGTGAGGCAGTCGCATCGCTCGATCTCGACGTAAGGGAGAACGTCAAATTCATGGGCGGGCACTTCCCGACCTGGGTGAACGAAGGCTTTTCGGGAGCGGGATGCGCTCTGGCGATCGAATTCAAGAAGAACTACATGGATGAGTGGACTGGATTGACGGATGAGCTAGAGCTGGAGAGGCGACGACAGGCCCTGATAGCAGCTTCACATTCGATCACTCGTGCCGTGCATGCGCATAGCGGTAGCCGCTCGGTACGAACGAAGAAGGGATGAACGTGGATCGACTCAAGATCGGTTTCTTAGTCAATGATATCGAGACCGAACAAGCGGGATATACAACCACAAGGTTGGCCATGGCCGCAATCAACAGAGGTCATGAGGCCTGGGTGATGACCCCGGGAGATTTCGCCTACGATCCGGATGAGAAGATACGCGCTCGTGCTCGCCATGCGCCAAAGGACAAGTACAAGTCGGGCGAACCATACGTAGCAGGACTTCGATCGAGCAAAGCGAGGACCCGCAGGATCACAGTCGACGAACTCGATGTGCTGATGCTCAGGAACGACCCCGCACAAGATGTGGAAGAGGGCTGGAAGCAAAACGCCGGTGTCGACTTCGGCCGACTCGCTATGCGTAACGGGGTGATCGTCTTGAACGACCCCAATGGGCTTGGCAAGGCCATGAACAAGATGTACTTCCAGCAGTTCCCGGAGGAGGTCCGGCCCCGTACTTTGATTACGCGGGATCGTCATGAAATCAAGGAATTCGTCAAACAGGAGGATGGCCGAGCGATCATCAAGCCGTTGCAGGGATCGGGCGGCAAAGGAGTGTTTCTAGTCGACCATGCAACCACCCGGAATCTCAATCAGATGATCGACGCACTTACCCGGGACGGCTATGTGATCGTACAGGAGTATCTACCTGGCGCAGAAGAAGGCGACACTAGATTGTTCATGATGAACGGGCAGCCGTTGCGATACAAAGGCAAGTACGCAGCGTTTCGGCGCGTGAGGACCGGTGACGACATCCGTTCAAACGTCCATGCGGGAGGTGCAATCGCGCCAGCCGAGATCACTGAAGCGCACCTTAGGATCGCCGAGATCGTTCGGCCCAAACTTGTTGCCGATGGGATGTTCTTGGTCGGCCTCGATATCGTCGGAGACAAGCTGATGGAGGTCAACGTGTTCTCGCCGGGCGGACTCGGAAGCGCTCAGAAGTTCGAGAAGGTCAACTTCTCCAACGCGGTGATAGATGCACTTGAGCGCAAGACCGCATACATGACCTCTTACAAGCGCCGCTTCTCGAATGCCCAGATGGCTACCATGTAGGTTTCGGTCGTCCGGCCGCGCATGCTGTCGCAAATCTAACCGCGAGGCGCTATTCGGCGGATCGTAGCCAATCGAGGACCGCTGTCTCAACGGCCTCGTGCCCGGAGTCGACGACTGCGGTGAAGCGCTCCGGTGTCTCTTCAAGCCGCGCGAGCGAGTCGGGGATAGGAGCTATCGATGCCGAGGTCAGCTTCTGGACCGCTTTCAGCATACCGACACCGCCGAGGCGGGCATAGTCCTCGGGAAGCGGGGCGCTGTATGGTACCCCCAGGATGGCCTTGAGCACGCTGTCCCCGAACTTCGCCCACGCCGCTGTCGAAACGACCAGCATGGGGTTGTCGGACTTCTCGGCATGTGCGATGCGCCAAGCGACGGCGGTGTGGGGATCCATCAGATAGCCGGACTCGTCGAGCACCTCTTTGATCGTCAGAAGCGCAGAGTCGTTGTCGACCCAGCCGGCGCAGAAGTGCTCCTGCAGCTGGCTGAGGGTGTCCGGATCGACCTCGAAGCGTCCGTGGGTGCGTAGCGCCTCACTCCACTCGCGCACCCGCTCGGGACCGGCAAGGTGGTAGAGCAGCCTTTCGAGGTTGCTCGACACGAGGATATCCATCGAGGGTGAGGGCGTGGTCACGAAGTCCCTCTCGGCGATGTCGTAGATGCCAGTCTCGATGAAGTCGGCGAGCACCCGGTTCTCGTTGCTTGCGCACACAAGGCGTCCGATCGGGACTCCCATGAGCTTTGCGTAGTATGCCGCAAGGATGTTGCCGAAGTTCCCAGTCGGGACGCAGACGTCCATGGGTTGACCGGGATTGAGCGACCCTTCGGCGAGCAGATCGGCATAGGCGCTGATGTAGTAGACGATCTGTGGGGCCAACCTGCCGAAGTTGATCGAGTTCGCCGAGGACAACACGAAGCCATGCTCATCGGCGAGAATCGTGTTGAAGGGCGCGTCAGCGAAGGCATCCTTGATAGCGGTCTGACAGTCGTCGAAGTTGCCCCTGACCCCGAAGACGTTCACGTTCTCGCCTGTCTGCGTCACCATCTGTTTGCGTTGGATGTCGGATACACCCTGGTCAGGGTAGAAGACGGCGATCTTGATGTGCGCGCGGTCGGCGAATCCATCAAGGGCGGCCTTGCCGGTGTCGCCAGAGGTTGCGACCAGGATCAGGAAGTCATCGGTGGCTTGCCCGCGCTCCCGCATGGACTCCACGGATGCCGAGAAGAACAGCGGCATGCACTGCAGCGCCATGTCCTTGAACGCGCTGGTCGGGCCGTGCCAAAGCTCCAGCACGTGCATGCCCGAGCCAAGCGAGACGACCGGGGCGATGCGCTGGTCGCTCCACTGGGGACCATACGACCGCTGCATGAGGTCTTGTATCGTGGCTTCGTCGAGGTCCACACCGAGCAACTTGAAGACCTCGGCGGCGCGCTGCGAATAGGGCCACTCGGCGAATCGGGCGATCTGCTGGAGCGACAGACTCGGCAGCGAATCTGGCACGTAGAGGCCGCCGCTGGCTGCGATCCCCTTCACCACAGCAGCCGAGAAGGTCGGCATCGAGAGGTCGAGCCCGCGCGTATCCAGGTAACGTGTATGATGTCCCATGTGCGCATGGTACCTGAAACACCTCCAGAATGGGGATACCGAGTGAAATATGTTGTCATCATTCTCGACGGCGCCTCCGACCTTCCGCTTGAGGAGCTCGGTGGGCGAACATGCCTACAAGTCGCAGCGACGCCCAACCTGGACGCAATGGCCGCCGAAGGCATGATCGGCCTTGCTCGTACCGTTCCCGAGGGGGTCGAGCCGTCCTCCTCGGCAGCTTGTATGTCGATCCTGGGATACGATCCGCTCGCGGAATACATCGGCCGAGGAGCGATTGAAGCTGCCAGCATGGGAATCGAGTTGAGGCCCGATCAGGTCGCGCTCCGACTCAACCTGGTGGCGCTAGCTGATGACCGGATGGCGAGCTACTCTGGCGGACACATCCCAACCGCTCAGTCTCGTGAGGTGATCTCGGAGCTCGCGGCTGCACTCGACGACGACACTTTCCGCCTGTACCCCGGCGTGGCCTACCGTCATATCCTTGTGGTCACAGGTCATCCGGAGCTTGTCGATCTGGATTACACTCCGCCCCACGACATCCCCGACGAACTCGTAGCGCTGCATGTGCCCAGGGGCGATGGGGCCGCGCTGCTCCTCGACTACATGGAGCGGGCGCGGGCGGTCTTGTCGGCAGTGTCGGTGAACGCTGACAGGCGTAGCCGAGGAGAGCTGCCCGTGACCGATGTCTGGCCGTTCTGGCCGGGGATCCGGCCACTCGCAGTCACCTCGTTCGCCGAGCGACATGGGGTGTCCGCTGCGATGACCTCGGGTGTCGATCTCCTAGGGGGACTCGCAGCGCTGACATCGATCCGCAGGCTGCAGATCGACGGCGTCACCGATGGACCTGACAATGACTACGACGCTCAGGCCAAGGGGGCCATTGAAGCGCTCGGTGAGGGCGACCTAGTGGTCATCCACGTCGAGTCGCCCGACGAAGCCGGTCATGCTGGCGACCTGGCAGGCAAGATCGCCGCTATCGAGGCAATCGATGAGCGGGTCGTCGCGCGCGTTCGCGAGCTCGCAGCGACGCAGGACATCAGGGTCTTGGCGATGCCGGACCATGCCACGCCCATCACCCTGAGAGCCCACGTCGGGGATCCGGTTCCGTTCGTGATCTGGGGTCGGGGAGTGGATGCCAGTGGGATCGCTGGCTATGACGAAGTCGCCGCAAAGCAGTCGGGGCTGCTAGTGGATCCTGGGCGCAGGATCATGGACCTGCTCATCGGAAAACCCGCCGATTAAGCTCTCCGAAGTCAGATCTTGCCTGCCACCAGGCGGCCTAGGCTCGATGCAATCTCGATATCGGGCGGAGAGTACTCTCCCTTTGGCGTGGCGCCTCTGACCTCGAGCGTGCCTATCGTGCGAATCCCACTGGCGGCAAGGGTCGACCTGAGCTGGCGTATGGGGCCGTTCGTATAGCCGAAGAAGGTTGCTAGGAGCTGAGATGATCGGCACGCAGTGATGATTATCGCTCGCTTGGCAAGTTTCGCTGATCGAGTCTGAGGTGCTGCCGAACTCCCGATGCCCGGGAGACACATTTGATCCGAATTGAAATAGCCAGAGAGTCTGTCGAGAATCGCGTTAGTTGCATCACTGGCTTGCCGGGACGAGTCAGGAGTTCCGAATATGATGCCGTTGGCCTCGTTGATCAGCCGCGCGAGTTCTGGAAGGCCGTCTTGGATCTTACAGACGCCAGATGCGTGACACATGCAGCAGTGGGTGCAAGTTCTAATCTCAAGATCCCTGAGACTTACCCTAGAAACGGTGGCGCCAACTGATTCGGCAGCTAGTGCCGCTGCCTCGACGGACCTACTTACGGCCCCGAAATGTCTGCTCGCGTCGATTGCCACAATCTTCATCGGGCGACTCCCTTCGCTCATGTTGCATCAAAGAGGTCGGACTGTAAAGCCTGACCTTCGGCGACATCCAGAGAATCTATGCAATCATCCAACCAGTCGATCGAAGCACGGATCTGCGAGAGGCGCCCGAGCAGCACCATTCTTCTAAGGGCGTGTGCCCGTGTGCTGTGTCCTTGCCCCATACCCTCATGAGCCGATAGGCGGGATCGAAGCGTTTCAAGCTGGGATTGCATAAGCTCTCGACGCGCGGCAAGCACAGCGTAAAGATCCTCTTCCGGCACGTACTCGCCGAAGTTGAGCTGAAGCATGAGGGGGTCGCGGACTGTGGCGGGAGCAGAAGGGGTCGCTAGCCACGATGAGAGGGCTTTTCGGCCGGCAGGTGTCAGTGCGTACTCGCGGCGATCCGGGCGGTCCGATTGTCGGATCTTCCTGACGGACACCAAGCGCTTGGTTCGCAGCTTCTCCAGGGTTCGATATATCTGCGCTTGGTCAGCAGGCCAGAGAGGTGACGCCTTCGAGAACTCTCGTGTCTTCAGGTCGTATCCTGTCGAGCCCTTCTCGGCGAGGAAACCCATGATCGCATGCTCCAAAGACAACTTTTCACCCCGATTTGCGCATATATGTGAACACAACTATATGACATGTCCCATATAAATGCAAGCCTAAACCCAAGATCGAGGTTTGGTAAAAAAGCACAGGTAGGGGCGGTAGAAAGTACCATGAACCTGCACATGAGTGTTGGACAGACGTCAGATTATCTGAGCGCAGAAGAGATTCGAGGCGTATCCGCCCGCCGCCATCAGCTCGCGATACGTGCCGCTCTCAACAACACGGCCATCCTCTATCACGATTATCCTGTCGGCCCTTTTTACTGTGGACAGCCGATGGGCGATGACGATTGCGGTGCGCTCAGAGAAAACCTTGTCCAAGGCAACATGGATCTGGGTCTCGGTACGTGAGTCCATAGGAGCTGAGATGATCGGCACGCAGTGATGATTATCGCTCGCTTGGCAAGTTTCGCTGATCGAGTCTGAGGTGCTGCCGAACTCCCGATGCCCGGGAGACACATTTGATCCGAATTGAAATAGCCAGAGAGTCTGTCGAGAATCGCGTTAGTTGCATCACTGGCTTGCCGGGACGAGTCAGGAGTTCCGAATATGATGCCGTTGGCCTCGTTGATCAGCCGCGCGAGTTCTGGAAGGCCGTCTTGGATCTTACAGACGCCAGATGCGTGACACATGCAGCAGTGGGTGCAAGTTCTAATCTCAAGATCCCTGAGACTTACCCTAGAAACGGTGGCGCCAACTGATTCGGCAGCTAGTGCCGCTGCCTCGACGGACCTACTTACGGCCCCGAAATGTCTGCTCGCGTCGATTGCCACAATCTTCATCGGGCGACTCCCTTCGCTCATGTTGCATCAAAGAGGTCGGACTGTAAAGCCTGACCTTCGGCGACATCCAGAGAATCTATGCAATCATCCAACCAGTCGATCGAAGCACGGATCTGCGAGAGGCGCCCGAGCAGCACCATTCTTCTAAGGGCGTGTGCCCGTGTGCTGTGTCCTTGCCCCATACCCTCATGAGCCGATAGGCGGGATCGAAGCGTTTCAAGCTGGGATTGCATAAGCTCTCGACGCGCGGCAAGCACAGCGTAAAGATCCTCTTCCGGCACGTACTCGCCGAAGTTGAGCTGAAGCATGAGGGGGTCGCGGACTGTGGCGGGAGCAGAAGGGGTCGCTAGCCACGATGAGAGGGCTTTTCGGCCGGCAGGTGTCAGTGCGTACTCGCGGCGATCCGGGCGGTCCGATTGTCGGATCTTCCTGACGGACACCAAGCGCTTGGTTCGCAGCTTCTCCAGGGTTCGATATATCTGCGCTTGGTCAGCAGGCCAGAGAGGTGACGCCTTCGAGAACTCTCGTGTCTTCAGGTCGTATCCTGTCGAGCCCTTCTCGGCGAGGAAACCCATGATCGCATGCTCCAAAGACAACTTTTCACCCCGATTTGCGCATATATGTGAACACAACTATATGACATGTCCCATATAAATGCAAGCCTAAACCCAAGATCGAGGTTTGGTAAAAAAGCACAGGTAGGGGCGGTAGAAAGTACCATGAACCTGCACATGAGTGTTGGACAGACGTCAGATTATCTGAGCGCAGAAGAGATTCGAGGCGTATCCGCCCGCCGCCATCAGCTCGCGATACGTGCCGCTCTCAACAACACGGCCATCCTCTATCACGATTATCCTGTCGGCCCTTTTTACTGTGGACAGCCGATGGGCGATGACGATTGCGGTGCGCTCAGAGAAAACCTTGTCCAAGGCAACATGGATCTGGGTCTCGGTACGTGAGTCCACTGCTGAGGTGGCCTCGTCGAGAAGTAGGATGGAGGGATCCGAAAGCATCACTCTGGCTAGTGCGAGCAATTGCCGTTGACCACCGGAGAGCGTGAGTCCGCGTTCGCCAATCCGTGTATCGATACCTTCCGGCAGGCTTTCCAGAAGTACTGGGCCACCGACGTCGAGTAGAGTCGAGCGGATTTCATCGTCGGTCACGCCGCTCCGCGCATACCTGAGGTTGTCGGCCACGGTCCCAGTGAACAAAAAGGGTTCTTGCCCAACGACACCGAGAATCCTTCGCAAGGAAGGGGTGGTGACCTTGTGTATATCCACTCCATCGATAGTGATCTCGCCTGAGTCGGGCGCATACATCTTGGAGATGAGGTCCAGGATTGTGGACTTGCCCGCTCCGGTCATCCCCACCAGAGCCACGGTCTCGCCCGGAAGGACCTGGAAACTGACGTCGAACAGTACTTGGGGTCCTTCGGCATAGCCGAAGTTAACTTTGCTGAAACCCAAGGAACCCTGGGGGTCCATGAGGTCAACGGCGTCTGGAGGATCGGTCATCCCGGTCTGAGCATCCAAAAGGGTGAAGACGCGCTCGCTGCCAGCAATAGCCGACTGAGTTTCTCCCCAAAGAGTGGAGATCTGCGATATCGAGTTGAAGAACTGGCGTGCGTAGTTGAAGAACGCCACCACTACGCCCACAGTGATCACTCCTCCAGCAGCCAGCATTCCGCCATAGCCGGCCACCAGTACGGTCGCAATCGTTGATATCAGGGTCAGGGCAGGCTCGAAGGCTGACGAGATCGCCGAGGCGTTGATACTGGCATCCCTGTTTGCGGCGTTACGGGCATCGAATGCTTCGCTGCTAGCTCCAGACCTTGCGAACGACTGGGCGACCTTGATTCCCGCCAACTCTTCGGCAAGTAGTGCGCTTACGTTTCCGATTGCAACCTGGCGCTGCCGAAACACCCTCCGGGAGACCTTTCCGAACACCCATGCGGTTGCCATTAGGAACGGCAAGGCCAAGAGCGTGACCAATGCAAGACGGGCATCCACGATGAACATTGCGACGACCGTTGCAACCACAACGAGCATCGACCCGATCAGTCGGCGCAGGCCCTGGGACATGAATGAATTCACCGTCTCGATGTCGTTGACCAGTCGACTCATCAGGTCTCCTGCGGCCGAAGACTCGAAATACGCAACTGGGAGCACATGGAGCTTTGCGAATACTTCCTGCCGAAGAACGAAAAGAGCCCTCTGACCTGCATTTCCGAGGTGGATGATTTGGGCACGCTGAGCGAACCATCCTGCGATAGTGACCGCTGCAAGCAGTGCGATCGGTGCATTGAGGGCACTCACTTCGCCCGCACCTGCTGCTTGCCTGACCGCTTGGTCAACCACGTAGCCGATCAAGGCAGGAACCGCCGCAGCGGTTGCCGAGGAGACCAGCAGCCACACCACGGCAAAAATGACATTTCGACGATACTTGAGCACGTATTCGATCAGTCTGCGCACGCTCGCAAGCGCAGTAGCGGCGGCCACGCTTTCAACCGGAATCTGCGGACCCGTTCCGTGTGGGTGAGCCACTAACCATCACGCCCTTCGAGTCCACTCATCTCGCACTGACCGGGCGGGTCCTCGGACTCAGATCCTGGTGGGGCCGCCAGAATTTCGGCATAGGTGCAGTTCCTTTCGAGGAGCTCGAGGTGTGTGCCCTCATCGGCGATTCGTCCGTCCTCGATCAGTAGGACTTTGTCAGCTCGTGCCAGTGCCGAAGGGCGTTGGCCAATGATAATCGTGGTGCGGGTGCGCATCAGCTCGTCAAGATCCTCAATCAGTGCGCTTTCCGTCTGGGAATCCAGAGCCGAAGTCGAGTCGTCCATGATGAGGATCTTGGGATCAACAAGAAGCGCACGGGCGATGGAGATGCGTTGACGTTGACCGCCTGACAAGGTGACACCACGCTCACCGATGTGCGTCATGTAGCCTTCGGAAAGCGCCGAGATGAATCCGTGAGCTTGCGCCATCCGTGCGACCGCTTCGATTTGCTCCTGTGTGGCGTCGGGTCGTCCGTAGGAGATGTTGTCGCTTACCGTCCCGCTGAAAAGGACTGCGTCTTGCATGACCATCGCGATATGCCGCCGGAGGAAGTCGAGCTTGAGGGTGCGGGTGTCGTGTCCGTCGATCGCTACGACTCCTGCAACGGGATCGTAGTAGCGCGGGATGAGGTTGACCAGGCTGGTTTTGCCTGAGCCAGTGGAGCCGACAACGGCGACGGTCGTCTTGGTATCGATGGAGAAGGTCAGCTCCTTGAGGATGTCCCGCGTGTCGCCGGGATATCGCAATGTCACACCTTCGAAGGTGATGCGTCCCTGCAATTCGGGCAAGACAATCGCATCCTCTGCCTCGGCAACGTCGATCTTAGCGTCGAGGATCTCGAAGATGCGCTGAGCACCGGCACCAGCCCGCGCGATCTGCTGCGCACCGAAGCCGAGCATGAAGAGCGGCTGCAGCAACAGCACGAGGTAGGAAGTGAAAGCCACTAGTTCGCCGACGGTCAGCGTTCCTTCGACGATCATCGATGACCCAACCCAGGTGATCAGCACCACGCCGAAGGAGCCGACGCTGAAGAGTAGCGGGAAGGCATTCGCGATCGAGTTGCGGATCTGAAGGCCGGAATCGAGCAGGTCCTGGTTCGCTCGGCGGTATCGCTCGGTCTCGGTCTCCTCGGCGGTGAAGGTGCGGACTACACGGACACCCGAAATGTTCTCGCCAAAGATGCCGTTCAGGCGCGACAGCCTCTCTTGGAACGACCTGAACATCGGGCCGAGTCGGCCAACGAAGAGAAGCAGGATGAGCAAGGTCACGGGAATGACTGAAAGTGCGATCAATGCCAGCACCAGATTCATCGACAGCAGGATCGCCGCGGTGATGACAAGCATGAGAACGGCGCTGATCATCTGCACCATTCCACCGCCGATGAAATCTCGAACCAGATCGACATCGCTAGTGACCCGGGTCATTAGTTGGCCCGTCTGGACGCGATCGTAGTAGGAAAACGACAAACTCTGGAGTTTCGCGAATATCTCCTTGCGAAGGCCGAACGCTGCGCCGTGACTCACCCGGGCGGAAAGGTAGCCGTAAGCAAATCTGGCTAGGCCGGAGAGTACTGCTAGGGCAGTAAGCCAGCCCGCATTGCGCCAGATATGGTCGCTGTTTCCTCCAATGATTCCGTCGTCGATAAGTGTGCGTAGAACCTGCGGGGCGTAGAGCTCGGCGGCTATGCTGGCGACAATAGCGATAAGAGCCAGCAATGCGGTCGTCCGATATCCGCGTATGAACCTGATGATGCGTATGAGGGTGGAGACCATGGGGCTCCGAGTCCAAAGTTGACTGGCAGTGTTTGGGTGACACATAGATAGCATAAGCGACAGGACAAGAGAAACGGGACCCGGTTGAGGCGAGGTCCCGTTTCGAAGGGAGGGAGGGCTATTTTGGGTCTTACATGTTCTGACTCAGCTAGTGAGTACGCGCAAAATCCGGTCGAAGTCCTGCCTGTCGATGTCGCCAGCTCGAAGCCGCTTTCTGGCCACCGCAATCGCACCTTCGGCGGGAGAGTCGGCGAACGAGGGCTTGGCGGCGGCTTGGATGTCGGCGACGGTTTTGAGAGCGAGCAAGGCTAAGGCGACGAAGCCTGCCATCATCAGCACTGTCGGAACCGCGAACATCGTCACTGCAATCACCCCTTTCCTCGATTCGAGCTAAAAAGAGTATCGCCGACGGTTGGGCATTGGGCGTGGAGAAGTTGTGGAGACTTCGTGTAGTTTGTTGGCACGCGATGTGCTTTCAATACGGTACCAACGCTAGCGCTCGTACACCTCGCAGACAGCTGCGGTCCGGCCTAGGAACGAGATTCGTGTTATGGCTTCTAGAAAACTGAACTGCTGGGAGTATCAAGGCTGTGGTTTCGATGCAAGCCACAACGGCGAAACGGGCTCCTGCGCATGCCCTTCGGTGACCGAGTCGGTGCTAAACGGTGCGAACGGCGGGCTCAACGGCGGAAGATCGTGCTGGGTAATCGCTGGTACGATGTGCGACGGCGATGCGGCTGGCGACTTCGAGGAGAAGGCTCGGACCTGCCGAAAATGCGCCTTCATGCAACGTGTGGCTGTTGAAGAAGGACTTGACTTTGTCGACGGAGCCGATCTCGTGTCTATATACAAGAATGGGGATCGCGGCTAACAAGTTGGCATCGGCCGTGCACGTCGCTACAATCCCACTATGTCGAATCACTCCCACCCGAAAGCTGCCGTAACTGCCGATATCGCGCTTTTCGCCGGACCTACCACCCGCCGAACGGTACTGCTGGTTTGCCGTGCGCGTGACCCCTTCGCAGGACAGTGGGCGCTACCTGGCGGTTTCGTCGATCTGGGGGAGCCGGTTGAATCTGCGGCCAGACGTGAACTCGCCGAGGAGACCGGTCTTTCGTGGGAGGGCCCGCTGCAGATGGTAGGCGGCTATGGGGATCCAGGCCGTGATCCACGCGGCTGGACGGTGAGCGTCGTCTTTTCCGCGTTCTTCGGTGAGGATGCTCCCGAGGTTGTTGGCGGAGACGATGCAAGCTTGGCGCAGTGGCATCCAGTCGATGCTTTGCCGCCGTTGGCCTTCGATCATCAAACGATCGTCTCAGATGCGATCTCGGTATTGAGATCCAATGGTAAGTGGTAGTCTTTCCAGAATCCGAACCTATCGTTCTTCGCTACTGTAAGGGGTCATGATGCCGGATATCCGCAAGCGTTTGGGCCAGGAGCTGCTCGTGCTCGACGGGGCGCTTGGCACGATGCTGCAGCGATATGAGATACCCTCCGAGCAGTGCCCCGAGCAACTCAACATCCTTGCAGATGACTTGATAGCCGGAATTCATCGCGACTATGTACTAGCGGGTGCCGACTGCGTTGCCACCAACTCCTTCGGCGGAACGCGGGCCAAGCTCGACAAGTACGGTCTGGGTGACCAGGTCCACGAGCTCAATCTTGCGGCAGTGCGTATCGCGCGGGAGTCGGGCGTCAAGCACATCCTGGCGTCCGTCGGCCCGACGGGGCTACTCATCGAACCGCTCGGAGGCACCGCTTTCGAGCAAGTCTTCGAGCTTTTCGCCGAGCAGATCCGTGCGCTGGCAGCCGGGGGTCCGGACGCCATCCTGATCGAGACTATGACCGACATCGCCGAGGCTAGATGTGCGGTCCTGGCCGCGCGCAGCGTCTGTGACCTGCCGGTTTTTGCGACGTGCACGTTCGCGCTTTCGGGACGGATGGATGTTTCGGGAACCGACCCAGCTACAGCAGCGATCGTCTTGGAGGCCGCAGGCGCCGAGGCTGTCGGCATCAACTGTGGCCTTGGGCCTGCGCAGGTGCTTCCGCTGGTATCGCAGATGGCTTCGGCGACGAAGCTGCCGCTCATCGTGCAGCCCAACTCAGGTATCCCCCAGCTTGTGGACGGCAAGACGGTCTTCCCAGGCACACCAGACGAGATGGGCGAGTATGCCGCACGCTTCGTCGAAGCCGGTGCCGCGCTGGTGGGCTCGTGCTGCGGTTCGACCCCGGCGTTCACGGGTGCGATCGGCGATTTCGCGCGCCTCGTGCCGCTGGCACCCGCTCGCTCAGGGCTCGCGGGGACGTCGCTGGCCGGACCTCGGCGATCGGTGGTCCTCGGCCAAGGACGACCGCTCGCGGTCATCGGCGAGAGGATCAACCCGACGGGCAAACCCGACCTCGCAGAATCGTTGCGCCAGGGCTCGACCTCGCTCGTGCGGCAGTTCGCCGAGGAACAGGCAGAGGCCGGCGCGGACCTGCTTGATGTGAATGTCGGAGCCGCGGGTGTCGACGAGGTCGCGATGCTCAAGGAGGCGACCATCGCGCTGGCTGGCTCCTGCGACTTGCCGCTGGTGCTCGATACCACCGACGTCTCCGCACTCGAAGCGGCTTTGCGCGTGTACCCGGGCAAGGCCCTGGTGAACTCGGTCAACGGCACCCCCGAGTCGCTCGCAGGCGTGTTGCCGCTGGTCAGGAAGTACGGCGCCGCAGTCGTCGTGCTCGCACTCGACGAATCCGGGATCCCCGAGACAGAGCGCGGCAGGCTCGAAGTCGTCGCGCGCATCCAGGCAGAGGCGACGCGCGCCGGTATCGCGACCGCCGACCTCGTCGTGGACTCGCTGGTGATGACATCGGCGATCGATCCAGACGCCCCCAGGATCACGGTCGGCACACTCCACTCGCTGAAGGAGCAGGGACTGACGACGGTCCTCGGAATCAGCAACGTAAGCCACGGACTGCCGATGAGGCCGGCCCTGAACGCCGCCTTCATCGGCGTTGCCGCGGCCGCAGGGCTCGACGCCGTGATCGCCAACCCGGCCGACGCGGTCGTCGCAGAAGCCATCAAGCTCGCCGATTCGGCGCGCGCCAAAGGCGTCGACGCGACGGCGCACGGCGCCGCTTGGGACGCCTGGGACGCAGTGTATCGCGAGGCTGTGACATTCGCCGACGAGGGCGTGAAGTCGCAGCCAGCCGCCGATACTCAACCTGCGTCCGGCCGCAACGCTCACGAAGCCGCCCTTCACCCGGCATTACCGGAGCTCCTGGCTGCCGCGATCAGGCGCGGGGATGCACCCGGGTCTCGGGACCTCGTCGATGCGCTCGTGGCCGCAGGTACCGGGCCAGAGCAGGTCATCCCCGAGATACTCGCCCCAGCGATCGAGGGCCTCGGCGAGAGATTCGGGCGTGGCGAGGTGTTCCTGCCGCAGCTCATAGTCGCAGCCGAGGCGATGAAGGCCGCCGTGGCGCAGGTGAAGGCGCACCTCCCCGCAGGCGATATGGAGCCACAAGGCACCGTGGTGTTCGCTACCGTGAAGGGCGACATCCACTCGATTGGCAAGGACATATGTGTATCTTTGCTCGAGAGTCAGGGCTTCGAGGTCCAGGACCTCGGGGTCGACATCGAGCCTACTCAAGTGCTTGATGCGGTCCTGGCGAGCGGGCCGCAGGTCGTCTGCCTCTCGGCATTGATGACCACTACGCTTCCGGCGATGGCCGAGACCGTTGCGCTGCTTGCAGAGCATCGCCCGTCGCTGCCCGTCATGGTGGGTGGCGCGGTCGTGACCGCCGAATGGGCGGCTAGCATCGGCGCCGGATACTCCGATGATGCGCCTGGCTGTGTGTCGGCCGTCCGGGTGGCAATAGCCTCCTTAGCGGGGGGAGGTGCTGGCGAATGATCGTCACGCGACCTCGCGAGTGGGGCATGCTCATGGGCGTGCTCGAGGATATCGGTGCGCGCAGGGTTTTCCTTGTTGGTTGCGGACAGTGCGCCACTGTGGGCAAGACCGGCGGCGAGGAAGAGGTCGCCCAGGCTGCACAGAGGCTCGAGACCGAGGGCATGCAGGTCACCGGCTCGATGATCGGCGAGTCCTCGTGCCACCAGGCGAACATGGGAGTCCGACTCCGCGAGCGCAAAGCCGAGCTGGACTCGGCCGACGCCGTCATCGTGTTCGCTTGCGGCGCAGGCACCCAGACTATCGCAGAGCTGACCGGCCTGCCGGTCTTGCCCGGCGCCGAATCGGTCTTCCTGGGCAACGTGATCCGACAGGGCCGTTTCGAGGAGCGCTGCCAGATGTGCGGCGATTGCGTTCTCGACACCACGGCGGGGATCTGCCCCGTCACCACGTGCCCGAAGGGTCTCCTCAACGGGCCATGCGGAGGGATGTGGGATGGCAAGTGCGAGGTACTTGCCGAGAAGGAGTGCGTGCACGTGCGGATCGTGCAGCGACTCGCCTCGCAGGGCAGGGCTCAGGGCGACACGATGTCGCCCAAGGACCACTCGGCGAAGCAGAGGCCGGGTGCGGTCGACCTGCGTGCAGAGCGATCGCGGCGCTCGCAGGCTGAGGGCGGTCCCGCATGAGCAGACTCAGAACCGCACTCGAGGCCGGGGAGTTCGTGATTACGGGTGAGCTGTCGCCGCCGCTTGGCACGGACGTCGCAGCCATGCGCAAAAGCGTCGATCTGCTCGGCAGCGCGTGTCACGCCATCAACGTCACCGACAACCAGGGCGCGACTCTGCACATGTCATCGCTGGGCGCATCGAAGTTCGTCCTCGATGCTGGGTTCGAGCCGATCTTCCAGCAGACCTGCCGGGACCGCAACAGGCTCGCACTCCAATCCGACCTGCTGGCGGCGTGGGCACTCGGGCTCGAGAACCTGCTCATCGTCACAGGCGACGACCCACGGGCGGGCGACCATCCGCAGGCCAAGGGCGTGTTCGACCTCGATTCGACGCAGCTCATACATATAGCTGCCCAGATGAACGCAGGCACCGATATGCTCGGAAGGCCGCTTGTCGGCGGTACAGGTTTCTTCATCGGCGCTGCGGCTTTCCCTGAGGCTGAGCCTTACGATGTCCAGATGCTTCGCGCGAGTCGCAAGATTGCGGCGGGCGCGAGCTACTTCCAGACGCAGGCGATCTTCGACCTGGACAAGCTGGAGCGAGCCACGCAGGCCCTGCGCGCCGAAGGGGCGTGGGTCATCGCGGGGATCCTCCTGCTCAAGAGCCCGCGGGTCGTCGATTTCGTGAACAACAAGCTCGCGGGACTGATGATCCCGCCACACATCGAGCAGCGCATAAAGACCGCCGAGGACCCTCTTGCCGAAGGCCTTGCGCTAGCGGCAGAGCAGGTGGTGGCTTGTCGGGATATCTGCGACGGCGTCCACATCATGCCACTCGGTCTCGATGAGGCTGTGGCCCGGATCGTCGGCAACCAGTGAACGAGCGTGAGCGAAACACCGCGCCAGCGGCTGTAAGGCGATTACCCGCCGCCGCTTGGCGACCCAAGGAGGGAATGCGATGAGGATCACAGTGATCGGCGGCGGCCCCGCCGGATACGCGGCGGCTTTCGAGGCGACGCGCCTCGGGGCGGTGGTCACGCTGGTGGAGAAGGATCGCCTCGGCGGGACGTGTTTGAACCGCGGCTGCATCCCGACGAAGACCATCCTACGGTCGGCGAGGATCGTGGCCGACACGCGAGCGGCCGCAGAGTTCGGCCTACAAGCCGAGGTGGCCCGAGTCGACGTCGCGGCCCTGCGTGCGCGCAAGGACGCGGTCGTCGCCGAGTTGGCCGGACAGCTACACGCCCAAGCGAAGCGCCTTGGCGTCCAGATACTCCACGGCACCGGGCACCTGATAGACGCGACCGCAACGCGAGTGCTGCTTGCTGAAGGCGGCGAGCAGAGGATCGCTAGCGATGCCGTGATCCTGGCTTGCGGCTCGGATACGCTGCGGCTGCCCGGGATTGACCACGCACTCGAAGGTGTGTGGACCAGCGACGAAGCCGTAGCGCTCACGGAGATCCCCGCAGAGGTCCTCGTCATCGGCGGCGGCGTCATCGGGCTCGAATTCGCCTGCGCGTATGCGGCTTTCGGCTCGCGCGTCGTCGTGGTCGAGCTGACCGACCAGCTTTTGCCCGGGATCGACAAGCGCGTCGGGCGCGTCGCCAAGGATGCGCTCGGGCGTCTCGGCATCGAATTCCGCCTGGGCGAAGCGGTCGAGAGCGTACAGCGACTCGCCGACGGGCGCATGCGTGCGGCGCTGCGCAGCGGTGAAGCGATCGAGACCGACGTGGTGCTTTCCGCCGTGGGCCGAGTGCCGCACAGCTCGCAGGCTGGCCTTGCCGAGGCAGGCGTGGCGGTGCTGCGCGCAGCCGTCGAGGTCGACGGGTTCTTCAGGACCTCGGTGCCCGGTGTGTGGGCGGTGGGCGATCTCATCGGCGGCATGATGCTTGCGCACGTCGCCGAGGAGGAAGGTGTGGCTGCAGCCCGCAATGCGGTCCAGGCCCTGCGCGGCGAAGAGCCCTCCAACACTGTGCGCGCGGAGTGCATCCCGGCTTGTGTATATACTTTCCCTGAGATCGCTGTTGTCGGCATTAGTCGCGACAGCGCACAAGCCAAGGGGCTCGATCCAGTCGTAGGAATCGCGAAGTTCTCGGCGAACGGTAAGGCTATCGCCGAAGGTGAGTCCGAAGGATTCGTGCAGCTTGTGGCGGAGCGCACCACGGGGCGGGTGCTAGGATGTCAGATCGTCGGCCCTCATGCGGTCGAGATCATCCACGAGGTCGCCACCTGCATGCGCAACGACGGAGTCGTCGGCGACATCGCGCGGGCAGTGCACGCGCACCCGACTGTTAGCGAGGTCGTCAGGCACGCTGCGACAGAGTGTGCAAGCAAGATTGATGGAAAGGGATAGGATGCGTTCGATCATCATTGAGGGCGGCAGCCCTCTGGCAGGAGAAGTCAGGGTGGAGGGTGCGAAGAACTCGGCACTCAAGCTCATGGCGGCGGCACTGCTCGCGACCGGGACTTCTCGGCTGCGCAACGTGCCCGACATCAGTGACGTGCACACGATGGCCGAGGTGCTGGCCGGACTCGGAGCGCGCGTGACACGCACCGACCACGAGCTCGCCATCGACACCTCGGGCGTGACCTCATTCGAGGCACCCTACGAGATGGTCGCGAAGATGCGCGCATCGATCGTGGTCCTCGGCCCGCTCATCGCGCGGTACGGGCAGGCGAAAGTCGCGATGCCCGGCGGATGCGCGATAGGTTCTCGCAAGATCGACATGCACGTTCGCGGGCTGGAGAGTCTTGGCGTGCGCGTCGCATACGACCACGGCGTCATCCACGCCACCGCACCCGAGGGCCTGCGCGGCGCACCGGTGGTGCTCGACTTCCCCAGCGTGGGCGCCACAGAGAACCTCCTCATGGCCGCTGTACTCGCCGAAGGAACCACCACGATCGAGAACGCCGCGCGCGAGCCCGAGATCGCCGATCTCGCGGACTTCCTCAGCTCGATGGGCGCGCGTATCGAAGGAGCGGGCAGCGGAGAAATCACCGTCGAGGGCGTCGAGCGCCTGAGCCCCGCCGAAGGTCACTCGGTGGTCGGAGACCGCATCGAAGCCGGAACCTTCCTCGTCGCCGGCGCGATGGCGCGTGGCCCAGTCACGGTACGCGGATTCGACCCGGCTCACCTCGAGATGCTGCTCTTCAAGCTCGGACAGGCTGGCTGCCAGCTCGATGTCCACAGTGACGGCGTGACGGTGACCGGACCCGCGCGGCCCAGAAGCGTGGACATCCAGACACTGCCGCACCCAGGCTTTCCCACCGATATGCAGGCCCAGTTCATGGCATTCATGTCGATTGCCGACGGGAGCTGCGTGATCACCGAGAACGTCTTCGAGAACCGTTTCATGTTCGCCGACGAGCTGGGTAGGATGGGAGCGGACATCCGCATCGAAGGCCACCATGCCCTGGTCAGGGGTGCTGGCGCACTCTCGGGGGCACCCGTGAGCTCGCCGGATCTGCGCGCCGGTGCTGCGCTCGTAATCGCAGGACTCGTTGCAGACGGCGCCACGAAGGTCATGGACGTCCACCACATCGAGCGGGGCTACGAGAGATTCGTCGAGAAGCTGGCGGCTCTCGGCGCTGACATCAAAGTGATCGAGGAAGAGGGAGAAAAACATGCTCGATAGAGATGCCATCAAGGCCATCATCCCGCACAGGGAGCCCTTCCTGCTCGTTGACGAGATCACCGACCTGGTTCCCGGGGAGCAGGCGACCGGCCGACTCGAGGTCGCCGAAGCCGCCTTCTGGGTCCCCGGGCACTTCCCCGGCCATCCAGTCATGCCAGGCGTGCTCATCATCGAGGCGCTGGCCCAGGTGGGCGCGGCTGCGCTTCTTGCGTTGCCCCAGAATGCCGGCAAGATCGGCTACTTCGCAGGCATCGATAAAGTGCGCTTCAAGCGTCAGGTTGTGCCCGGCGACACGCTTCGTCTCGAGTGCCGTATAACCAAGAGCCGAGGCCCGATCGGCTTCGGCGAGGCAGTGGCCTACGTCGGGGATGAAATCGCATGCAGTGGAGAGTTGATGTTTGCGATAAAATAGTTCGGTTCACGGCGGAGATGATCGGAGAGCAATGGGTTTGGATGAGCGTTTGAATGACGGCACGGCGGTTCTCGGCGTTGTGGGATTGGGCTATGTAGGACTTCCGCTCGCAGTCGAGATGGCCAAGGCGGGCTACAGAGTCATCGGAGTCGATGTCTCGGCGCAGCGGGTGGCGCAGCTTGACCGAGGCGAGAACTACATCCCAGACGTCGATGGATGCGAGCTTGCGAGCCTAGTTGGGAAGGGGCTTGTCAGCGCAACCACGGACTTCTCGGCGATGTCGGTCTGTGACGCTATCGCGATCTGCGTTCCCACCCCTCTCGATGAGATGAAGCAGCCCGACACCTCCTACATGGAGTCTGCCGCCCGCTCAATCACCCCGCACGTCAAAGTCGGCGCTCTCGTGACGCTGGAGTCCACAACGTATCCGGGCACGACCGAGGAGGTCATCCGCCCGATACTCGAGTCCGGCGGCCGCAAGGTCGGCGTCGACCTGTTCTTAGCCTTCTCGCCCGAGAGGGTCGATCCCGGCAACCCAGTCTTTCAGACCCGCAATACGCCCAAGGTCGTCGGCGGCGTGACCAAGCAGTGCACCGCACTTGCGGTGGCCATGTACGGGCGCTTCATCGACACGCTCGTGCCGGTATCCTCAACCCAAGCTGCCGAGATGACCAAGTTGCTCGAGAACACATTCCGCGGAGTGAACATCGCGCTCGTCAATGAGTTGCTGCTCCTGTGCAACCGCATGGGGATCAACCTGTGGGAGGTCATCGACGCCGCGAAGACCAAACCCTTCGGCTTCATGCCGTTCTACCCTGGTCCCGGCCTGGGCGGACACTGCATCCCGATCGACCCGCTCTACCTGTCATGGAAGGCCCGGCAGTACGACTTTCGGACCGAGTTCATCGACCTGTCGGGCAGGATCAACGAGTCGATGCCCTACTACGTGATCGAGCGCCTGATGGACGCGCTCAACCGTCACCGCAAGTCGCTCAACGGCTCGCGCGTGCTCGTACTCGGGGTCGCCTACAAGCCCGACATCAGCGATATGCGCGAATCACCCGCGATCATCGTCACCGAGCTACTCGCCCAAAAAGGGGCCGAAGTCGTCTACCACGACCCGCACGTGCCGACCTTCTCGGCAGGCGGAGTGACAATCCCCAAGGTCGAGCTGACCGCCGAGGAGGTCTCCTCGGCAGATGTCGTGCTCGTGATCACCAACCACTCCGGGGTCGACTACGACCTCGTGCTGAGAGAGGCGGCGCTCGTGCTCGATACCCGCAACGCCCTGAAGATCGATGGCGACCCGAAGGTGGTGCTCCTGTGAGCGCGCCTGTGCGGGTCGGTGTCGTAGGCTTCGGGTACTGGGGCCCCAACGTTGTGCGCAACCTTGACAGGCTGGCGGATGCCCAGATCGTGGCAGCCGTCGACGCCAGCGAGGCCAACCTTGCGCGATTCGCCGAGCTCTACCCATACGCCGACACCACCACCGACCTCGACGCAATGCTTGCACGCGACGATATCGACGCCGTGCTCGTCGTCACCAGCGCGCCGAGCCACTTCGCTGTCGCGAGCAAGGTCATCGAAGCTGGGAAGCACTGCTTCGTTGAGAAGCCGCTCACGCTTACCAGCGCAGACGCCGAGAAGCTCGTGCTCGCTGCCGATGCCGCAGGAGTCATCCTGATGGTCGGGCACCTGATGGTCTACCACTCGGCTATCGACTGGATCAAGAACTACATCGAGTCGGGGGAGCTGGGCGATCCGCTCTATCTGTACATGCAGCGCCTCAACCTCGGCAAAGTCCGCACCGAGGAGAACGCATTCTGGTCGCTGGCACCCCATGATGTCTCGATCGCACTTTATCTACTGGGCGAGAGCCCTGATTATGTGAGCGCAAGTGGTGCCGCTTATGTCACCAACGGCGTGCAGGACACCGTCTTTGCGAACCTGCATTTCCCCAGCGGCAAGATGGCCAACATCCACGTGAGCTGGCTCGATCCGCACAAGGTGAGGAAGCTCACGGTCGTAGGCACCAAGAAGATGCTCGTGTTCGATGACATGGAGGCCACCGAGAAGATCTGGATATACGACCGTGGCCTCGGTGAGCCCGAAAGCGCTATGGCCTACGGCGAGGATCTCACGTTGCGGTTCGGGGACATCAACGTGCCCTGGGTTCCGCTCAAAGAGCCTCTGGCCACAGAGGTCCAGCACTTCCTAGACTGCTGCCGTAATGGGCAGACGCCCAGGAGCGATGGCCGAGCAGGTCTTTGCGTCGTGCGAGTGCTCGAAGCCGTCGATGAGTCGATGCAGAACCTCGGCGCGCCAGTCTCGACCAAGCTGGAGGTCTGAACGATGGGTCACGGCTTGCACTCCGCAGATAGCGCTACCATCGGTGGGGGCTTCGCACACGGCCTAGGCGTTGCAATAGGCGAGGATGTCAAGATCGGCGACGGCGTCACGGTCGGCTCGTTCGTGGTCATCGAAGCCGGCGCACACATCGCCGACGGATGCTCGATTGGTAATCACGTCACGATCTGCTCCGGGGCGAGGCTCGCCGACGGAGTCCACGTCGCGGACTTTGCGGTTATCGGTCGCCGACCCCGGCTAGCGGCGTCATCGACAGCCAAGCGCGAGGAACTCGCGGGCGTGCGGCTCGGCGCGGGCTGCTCGGTAGGAAGCCACACCGTGCTGATGGCCGGTACCACCTTCGGCGAGCGGTGCATCGTCGGTGACAACGCTGGCGTCCGCGAGCGGTGCACGATGGGCGACGGCGTCGTCATCGGCCGCTCCGTCACCGTCGAGAACGACACCACGATCGGCTCGCGCACGAAGATCCAGAGCGGCGCATACATCACCGCCTACGTCACCCTCGAGGAAGACGTCTTCATCGCGCCAATGGTGGTCACCACCAACGACAACTTCATGGGCCGGACGCAGGAGCGGTTCAAGCACCTTCGCGGCTGTACCGTCCGCCGAGGCGCCCGTGTGGGCGGCGGCGCTCACCTCCTCCCCGGCATCGAGATCGGTGCCGAGGCGTTCATTGCGACCGGCGCTGTCGTCACCAAGGACGTGCCCGCCAATACCATCGTGATGGGGGTTCCGGCCAAGCCAGTACGCCCGGTACCCGCCGAGGAGCTGCTGGAAAGCGCTGAGGGCTAGCGGGCTAGCGGGCGTGCACCGGCGCGTCGGCGGGTTTTCCCGTCGCGGCCATCGGAGAACCCGTCAAGCATCTTGGGACGCGAGCCGATATCATAGGGTATGGACATGCATCGGACACGAACCCCTCAAAGACCGCTCGTTCCGCACTTACGCCTCGTAGCACTGGCTGTCGCTTGCATTCTCATCGCACAATCGGCTTCCGGAACTGCCACTTTGGGCACCGAGCCTGCTCACGCTAATCCTGTAACCGCACAGAGTGTCGTGGCCCAGCCAGCCGCCCTACGTGTCGGCATAGTCCACACGGTCACTGCGGCAAACACTCGCAACTACCGTAGCGGAACCCGGCTCAACAACTACTACACAGGCAGGGTCGACCAGGTCAAAAGGCTCCTTGACTCGCAGGGATTCGTCACAGCTTACGTTGATGATGCAGGACTTGCTTCTCTGGCCACCCTCAGACAATTTGACGTTCTTGTCTTCACCATGACGCTAGCCACCACCCCCGCTCAGCGCACCGCTATCCTTGCGTACGCAAGTGAAGGCGGAGGGATTGTAGGTAGCTTCGCATTGTCACGGTGGGATGCCAGCCCCAGTTACAGGTTCGGATACCTGCCATTTCTCGGCATGCACGGCTATCCCGGGGTCTTCTACTGGCCGGCCAGTACAGCTGCTCTCAAGCCTTGGGAGTGGGGAGAGATCTCCGAGATATACAACGTCAAGTTCCGAGATGATCCGCGCATGTACGGCCCTTACAATCTCGAGTCAGCCAGCTCGCACTGGATCCTCACTAACGGTTTTGCAGCCGGAGAATCACGCCGGCTGGTGGATAGACTCAATCGGTTCAATGAGATTCTCTACACCATGCCTGGGGCAAGAAATGTAACCCCGCTTTACCGCTACAATACGCGAGTCGACCGGGTGACTACGGATGATGTGCAGTCGGGGCACCTTGCTGCATGGACATCGGAGTACTACTTCGGTCGATTCGTCTACTTTGGATTCCACATGCACGACCTCATCGTTGAAGGCCAGTCAGCTGATGCGAGGACAGCGAGCGTCGCAAGACGGGTCTTGGTCAACTCGGTGCGATGGGCGGGCACGCGTAGCACTTACTTTCACCTGCCCAAGGCGGTTTCCATGACGGGATCTGCGTGGTACACGCGGGAGACGCTGTTCATCAACCAGACAGTCACAAACAGGGGCGGTGTTTCGCTGCGCGGACCCCTTCGCGTCGAGGTGCGTGATCCGGCGGGCCAAGTTGTCTATCGCGGTCAGGCATACGACGATCTGACACCGTTGCCTCCTGGTTGGTCCTACACTCACAGGAGCTATCAGATTCCGCTGCGCAACCCGCGTCCGGGTACTTGGAGAATCCGGATGACCTATCAATACTTCGATTACTTCCGAGGAGGCTGGCCTATCGCCGAGCGAACCCTGTTCATTGATTCGACAGGAAGGGCCATGTCGGGCTCACGCCTAGGGGCGCAAGCTCTGACGAATGCCGGGAACAGACCTGTAATCGGTAGCCGTATCGCCGGGAACAACCGGTACACGACTACCATCGCACTAGCGAATCACGGGTGGCCCAATGGCGCCTCGACCAGCAATACGGTGATTCTTGCCACCGGTGCTGGCTATGCGGATGCTCTTGCGGCGGCGCCGCTTGCCGGAAGGCTTGACGCGCCCCTGCTCTTGCTTCCTCCGACAGGTCTCACCAGCGAGATTTCTGGAGAACTCAGACGCTTGTTCTCCGGTAGGCAGAATGCAACCCTATTGGTGGTTGGCGGAGAGGCGGCCGTATCGCAAAGTGCCGTCAATGCAGCCCGACAGGTGCTGGCGGCCGCTGGCACCACAGTCACTATAGATCGGTTGTGGGGCAACGACCGTTACGGGACCGCCCGGGCGATCGCTCAGCGTGTGGGCACGCCCTCTCAAGGCGCATTCGCGCGCACTGCCATAGTAGTGAGCGGCGAGAATTACCCCGACGCGCTTGCTGTAGGCGCACTCGCTGCCGAGCACGGAATCCCCTTGCTGCCGGTAAGGCCCAACTCGGTTCCTAGCGACATAGAGAGCGCCCTCCAAACACTCGGAATCCAGAATGTGACGATCGTCGGCGGGTCGGCTGCGGTGAGTCCTGCGGTTGAGCAGTGGCTTGAAACCAACGGGTATAGGCGACCCGGAGTCGCCGACGGCTCACTGAACGTCAACACCCGGCTGGCTGGAGCGAACAGGTATAACACAGCTCTTGCCGTGAAGAGGTACTCCGTGGCATTCGGCGGGCTACGCGATCAGACACTGTTTTTCGCGACAGGACGCAACTGGCCTGATGCTCTGGCACTGGGACCGGTTGCTGCTAGGCAGGGTAACGCTGCTATACTCATCGATGGCACCGAGATCGGTGGCTCTCCGACGGTCGCGAACTACTTGATGAGCCGCCGAGCAACACCACCAACCTGCATATTCATCGGGGGCACTGGTGCGATAAGCGACTACGTGCGGGGACAGGTTCGTATCGCTCTCGGTAGATAAGAGCGAGGCGGGGCACTCCTGACAATGTCGGGGATTTTCGTTGCCGAGATGCCACGTCACTTTTGATGCTACTATTTTATTACAGCCCGATGACGAGCTGGCATGCCCTGCGCTGTGATGGGCTAAGATGTAAGCTGCACTTTTGTCGAATAAGGAGAATCGCCGTATGGGAGTACCCCTTCTTGACCTGAAAGCTCAATACATGGAGCTCAAGCCCGAGCTGGACTCAGCTATCGGCGAGATAATGGCCAATGCAGCGTTCATCGGCGGCCCGAAGGTCAAAGAACTTGAGGACCAGATCGCTAGCTATTGCGGCACCAAGCACGCCGTTGCTTGCGCGAACGGTACCGACGCTCTCTTCCTGATATTGGCTGCCATGGGGGTAGGCAAGGGCGACGAGGTCATTACGACTCCATTCACATTCTTCGCCACGGTTGAGGCGATCGCACATGTAGGCGCCACCCCGGTCTTTGTCGATATCGAGCCCGGAACCTACAACATGGACGTCTCGAAGCTCGAGGCGGCCATTACCGAGCGCACCAAGGCCATCATGCCCGTCCACATCTTCGGGCAGTGCGTGGACATGGATCCGCTGCTCGATTTAGCCCGCGCACACGACCTGCTCGTTATCGAGGACGCATGCCAGGCTATCGGCGCGACGTACAAGGGAAAGAAGGCGGGCTCTCTAGGACATGCTGCGGCGTTCTCCTTCTTCCCCAGCAAGAACCTCGGTTGTGCCGGAGACGGCGGGATTGTTACCACCGATGATGAGGCGCTGGCCAAGAAGATCCGCAACCTCGCGCAGCATGGGACGACGAAGAAGTACTTCCATGACACCTTTGGCACCAACAGCAGACTCGATTCCCTGCAGGCTGCGATATTACTGGTCAAGTTGCCGCATCTGGATGTGTGGAATGCGCAGCGCCGAGAAGCCGCAGCGATCTACGACGAGCTTCTGGCCGACGTGTCGGCGTTGGAGCTACCGGTGACGCGTGAGTTCGGCGAGCAGGTATACCACCTCTACATCGTCAAAACCCAAACGGCCGAGGCTGCAGAGCAGGTCATGCAGGCCTTGGCTGCTGCGGGAATCGGTACCGCACTTTACTATCCACTAGCCTTGCACGAGCAAGAGGTGTTCACGAAGAAGCCGGACTACATCCAGCCTTCTTTGCCCGTGGCGGAGTCGTGCGATGCCCGGACTTTCGCTCTTCCCGCGTTCCCGGGGATTACCCGAGCCCAGATCGAGCAAGTCGTGGCAGTGGTGAAGGCGGCGGTAGCGTGAGGCGACTTTCGGTCATATCGGTTGTAGGAGCCAGACCGCAGTTCGTGAAGGCCGCACCGGTCTGCCGCGCTCTGCGAGAGGCTCACGATGAGCTGCTTGTCCACTCCGGTCAGCACTACGATTATGCGATGTCAGATGTGTTCTTCGAGCAGCTAGGCATTCCAAAGCCCGACTTCAATCTTGCGGTCGGGTCTGGCTCACACGCCAGACAGACCGGCGAGATGATGCCTATGCTAGAGGAGCTTTTCATCGAGAAGAACCCCGACCTGGTGGTCGTCTATGGCGACACCAACACGACCCTGGCAGCAGGACTAGCAGCGGCGAAGCTTAGCATCCCCGTGGCACATGTCGAGGCAGGATTGCGCTCGTTCAACCGCTCGATGCCAGAGGAGATAAACCGCGTTCTGGTCGATCACGTCTCGGAGCTTCTTCTTTGTCCCACCCGTGTATCCGTAGCCAATCTAACGGCCGAAGGCATCACCAATGGAGTCCATCTGGTCGGTGACGTGATGCTGGATACAGCGAAGTTCTTTGCCGAGCACGTGGATCCATCGCAAGCGCTGGAGCAATATGGGGTGAAAGCCGGCGAGTATTACTTCGCCACGGTACATCGCGCTGGCAACAGTGATAGCAAGTCACGCCTCCAAGAGATCATCTCGGCGTTTTCGCGTCTTGAGCTGCCGGTGCTGTGGGCGATCCATCCCCGAACCAGCAAGAATCTTGAGGACTTCGGTCTTGGTGAGAGTGTCGCATCCGCAGAAAACCTCATCGTTGTACCCCCGATCTCATATATCGACACGGTCTCGTTGCTACGAAGCGCGAAGGGAATTCTCACCGATTCGGGCGGGATGCAAAAAGAGGCATACTTCTTCGGCGTGCCTTGTGTGACCATGCGCGAGGAGACCGAGTGGACCGAGACTGTCGAGCTGGGCTGGAACACGCTTGCCGGAGCAGACAGCGACAGGATCGTCGCGGCGGTTTCCGCGATGTCCAAGCCTGCGGCGAAGCCCTCGGTTTACGGTGACGGCAATGCTGCGGTGCAGATCGTGGAAGCGATTGAAGCAAGGTTCGGAGGCTGATAGTGTCTGCAGGCTCCTCCGGCGGTCCGCGTTTGTGGATCGACATGACCAACTCTCCACACGTCCTTGTGTTGCGCCCGATCATCGATGAGTTCAAGAGGCGCGGGTGGGACGTGTCGGTCACAGCGCGCGAATTCGCCCAGACCATCCCGTTGCTTGAGCGATTCGAGATCGAGCATACGGTTATTGGCAGACACCGCGGTAAGCGGATGGTCGCCAAAGCTTGGGGCATGGCAGCCCGCTCGGCCCAGATGCTTTCGTTCGGCGCCGGCCGAGGGTACGATCTGGCGCTGTCACATGCGAGCAACGACCTACCCGTGGCCGCGCGCCTTCTCGGCATTCCGCACGTGACGATGTTCGACTACGAGTTCGCTAAACTCTCGCACTCGATCAACGTCAGATTCTCGACCAAATCCCTGATACCGGATGCGATACCCGCCGACGCGCTGCTCCAATACGGAGGAAGGCCCCAGAAGGTGGACCGGTATCCGGGACTCAAAGAAGAGTACTATCTGGCTGACTTCGAGCCGGATTCAAAGGTCGTGGACGAACTGGGACTGGATACCGACAAGATCATCGTGGTTCTTCGGACACCCCCGTCACTTGCCGCGTATCATCGCATGGAGAACACGCTGTTCGATGAGTTCTTGCACATTGTGGCTGCCCGTCCTGATGTACAGGGAGTCGTGCTCCTTCGCACCCCTGAACAGCGGGATGGCGTCGCCGCTATCGGTGCCGACAACCTCATAATCCCGAACAAGGTGGTCGATGCGCAGAGCTTGATATACTACGCCGACCTCGTTGTATCAGGCGGCGGAACACTCAACCGTGAAGCCGTTGCACTTGGCACCCCCGCCTATACTGTATTCAGTGGAGTCATGGGTGCGGTCGACAAGGATTTGATCGCACAGGGCAGGATGAGTCTGCCCGCCAACGCAAGCCAGATCGAATTAGTGAAGAAGCGGCACGCAGGCTCCCGTGTTTCTCGTGATGTCGGAGAACTGGTGGATAGGATCGCAGCTGTCGCAAGAAAGACATCCAGGCCCGAAAAGAGCGGTACATGAGTGACGATTACATAGGTCGCCCACCTCGCGGGCGCAGAGCCAGACGCCCTGGCCGAATCGACAGGCTTCAGCCCAAAACCGCCGACGCGCTGCTCCAATACGGAGGAAGGCCCCAGAAGGTGGACCGGTATCCGGGACTCAAAGAAGAGTACTATCTGGCTGACTTCGAGCCGGATTCAAAGGTCGTGGACGAACTGGGACTGGATACCGACAAGATCATCGTGGTTCTTCGGACACCCCCGTCACTTGCCGCGTATCATCGCATGGAGAACACGCTGTTCGATGAGTTCTTGCACATTGTGGCTGCCCGTCCTGATGTACAGGGAGTCGTGCTCCTTCGCACCCCTGAACAGCGGGATGGCGTCGCCGCTATCGGTGCCGACAACCTCATAATCCCGAACAAGGTGGTCGATGCGCAGAGCTTGATATACTACGCCGACCTCGTTGTATCAGGCGGCGGAACACTCAACCGTGAAGCCGTTGCACTTGGCACCCCCGCCTATACTGTATTCAGTGGAGTCATGGGTGCGGTCGACAAGGATTTGATCGCACAGGGCAGGATGAGTCTGCCCGCCAACGCAAGCCAGATCGAATTAGTGAAGAAGCGGCACGCAGGCTCCCGTGTTTCTCGTGATGTCGGAGAACTGGTGGATAGGATCGCAGCTGTCGCAAGAAAGACATCCAGGCCCGAAAAGAGCGGTACATGAGTGACGATTACATAGGTCGCCCACCTCGCGGGCGCAGAGCCAGACGCCCTGGCCGAATCGACAGGCTTCAGCCCAAAACGCGATCGTTCGAATCTCCCGCGGAGCAATCCCGCAGGACCGGCAAGCGAGACTACGGTGAGCGCCGTAGGAGGTCGATGCGGCTTCGGCGAAGGATTATCGTTTCCGGTGTCGCCCTAGGTGTCGTTCTGCTCGTTGGGCTGGCGGCCGGATTGCTGTTCATCTCTGGCATCAACGATCGCCTGCAGGCACGGATGACAACCGATGAACGCGCCGTTGAGTTGCTTGAGGAAAGCAAGACCATTGAGCGGGACGATCCCTTCTACGCATTGATGATCGGAGTCGACAGCCGTCAGGAAGGCGAACGTGCACGAGCAGATACGATCATCGTGGCCAGAATCGACCCGATACAGCAGTCCGCAGTTCTGATCTCGATTCCTCGTGATACTTATGTCGACATCCCCGGACACGGCAAAACTAAGATAAATGCAGCTACCGCCTATGGTGGAGCATCGCTTGCCATCGAGACCGTACGCGATTTCACAGGGCTACCGATAAGCCACTACATCGAGGTCGACTTCGCCGGCTTCAAAGAGGTCGTCGATGCAGTCGGCGGAGTCACGGTCAATGTCCCTAGTCGTGTCAATGATATGGAGGCGGCCAGCTACGTCAGATCAGCGGCCGTGATTGAAGCAGGGGAGCAGCGTCTGGACGGAGCGAAAGCGCTTACCTTTGTAAGGACACGAGACTTCCCCACGGGTGATCTTCAGCGCATCGAGAACCAGCAGGTCTTCTTGCGTGCCCTCTTGGATGAGTTCTTCAAAGCGCAGAATGCCCTGCGGATACCATTTATGGCCAATGCGGTAGCCCAGCAGGTGACAACCGACATGTCTGTGGGAGAACTCGTCGGCCTAGCCAACCAGATGCGAGGCATGCAAGGTTCAGCGTTTCAGACGGTGACGATGCCTGGTGCCCCGAAGCGCATCGGAAATGGCTCGTTCATTGTTGCTGATGAAGAGGCATTCGCTGCGATCCTAGCTAGAGTCAAGGCTGGACAGCCGCTCGAGGATCCTGCGAGTGCTCCGGCCACACAAGTAGCCCCCGAAGAGGTGTCTGTCGCTGTGCGAAATGGTGCAGGCATTGCTGGTGTTGCAAATGATGCAGCCGCCCGCTTGAGGGCTGGTCGCTACAATGTTGCCGATGTCGGGAACATGAACCAGTTCGTCTACGATGAGACCTTGGTAGTGTACAAAGCCGAGAACGAGCAACTGGCCCAGATGGTTCTTGCCACGATCGGGCAGGGTAGAGTCCTTCACTATCGCGGTATGTACGCATTCGACACCGACGTGCTCGTCGTCGTTGGCAAAGACTGGCAAATGGGTCGAACTCCGCCAAGCCGAGGGGCAACTCAGGATTGATGGTTTCAGGTGGAGAAAAGGGTTGATCAGGACGGAGTGATGCGATGACTGCCCGGCTGAGTGTATTTCGATGGAGAAGTGTCCTTGGCGCCCTCATGGCGTTGCTGTTGCTTTCGAGCTCCATGCCTGCTGCATCGTATGCGCAGCCGACATTCACTTTCATAAGCAGGGGCTTCGGGCATGGCGTAGGAATGAGTCAATGGGGAGCGAGAGGTTTTGCCGAGGCCGGCTACGGTTACGTGCATATCCTGAGGCACTATTACGGTTCGGGAGGCACCGATTCTAACACTGCAGTTTCGACGGTCCTGCCGGAGCCCTCTCGGGATGTCAATCTGGATAGAGCGGCCAATTACGATAGCGGTGGCAACGCCGGATTCACAAGGCAGGTGTGGACTCTGCGACCGGGGAATGTCGGCTCTGGGCTAACGGTTCGCGGCGGTAATGCCACCACTACTGTCCCCGACGGATGGTCGAGTTTCGAGGCGTCGGGATCCAGTATCATCTTTAGAGGTCCGGGGCGCGCACCGCAAACATTCACAGGCACAATCGCCGTCCGGGGGGCTTCGGGAACACCACAGTTGACGCAGGTTAGGGAAGGTACGGGCCAGTACGGGCACACATTCGTGCGCTTCCGGGGTGAGTTGCGATTGACCGCATCTGGCGGCAGGATAAAACTCATCAACCGCGTCAACATGTCGGAATATCTCTACGGGGTTGTTCCCCGCGAGATGCCGGCCAGTTGGCATCTCGAAGCGCTGAAAGCTCAGGCCGTGGCAGCGCGAGCCTATTCATGGACTTCAGGAACGGACGAGCTGTATAGCACGACTGAGAGTCAGGTTTACGGGGGGCATTCCCGCGGGGAGAATAGGGCCAATCCGACAGCACACGAGCATCCAAGGTCTAGCAGCGCGGTCGATGCCACGGTTGGCCGAGTAGTCACCTATGGGGGCACCAGTGCCGCCCAGATCGCTCGCACCTTCTACCACTCCACCTCAGGTGGGCATACGGAGAACAGCGAGAACGTTTGGGTAGCGGCGCTGCCACACCTTCGTGGCGTTCCTGACCCGTATGAGGTTACCACCGGTGCATCTCGGCATTCTTGGACGCGTCAGACCTTCACTGCCGCACAAGTCAGAGACCAACTCATGCGCGCGGGTGCAACCGCTTCGCAGATCCCGACCCCGCTCGTGAGCGTGAGGGTCACAGCGCGCGGGGTGTCGGGTAGGCCAACCCGGGTTGAGTTCAGGAGCCCGACAGCCGTCGGCACGTTCAGCACCAACGCCCAGACCCAACGATTCAGGAATGCATTCGCCTGGGGGGATCACTGGTTCTACGTGAATCCAAAGACCTCGCGGATAGCTGGACCCGATCGATTCGGGACAGCGGTGGAGGCATCGAGACGGGTCTTCGCTCCAGTGGCAGCCACACCTCACATTGTTGCTAGGGCTGCGATCATCGTCAACGGACATGCTCCTGCCGATATGTTGCCTGCGTCCTCCCTGGCAGGCGCTGTCGGTGGTGCGCCGATCTTGATGGTGGAACAAGACAGCGTTCCGGCCTCGACAGCTGCAGAGATCAGACGATTAGGTGTATCCAGGGTGATAGTTGTGGGCGGTACCGGTGTGGTAAGCCAATCGGTAAGCTCCGAGTTGGCTCGCATCCAAGGTGTCAGCAGAGTTGATCGATTCGCAGGGGTAGATCGCTTCGAGACGGCTGCGAATGTGGCCCGAGAGGTGCATCGCCTGGCACCCACCAACAGGGCGATCGTAGTCAGCGGGGAGAGTGTGCCGGACGGTATCGCTGCGGCCGGATTGGCTTACGCGTGCAGACTTCCCGTCATCTTGGTCCGACCAGGATTGATTCCAGTCCACTCGGCGCAAGCTTTAGCGTCGATCACGCCCTCGGTGAGTCTGGTGATTGGCGGCACAGGGGTCGTATCCAATTCTGTGACAAACCAGCTGACTGGGGCTAGGAGGATAGCGGCGGGAGCGAATCGCTTCGAGACGGCTTCGCTTCTGGCCCGGCATCTTGTGGCCAACGAAGGATTCAATGCTAGAACGGTATATGTCGCTTCTGGGGATACGCTTGTTGATGCGTTGGTTTTCGGCCCCCTCACGGGGCACAATCGGAATCCGCTGCTGTTCGCAAGTGACTACCGGTTGCCACCCGCTACACGCTCGGAGATCGACGCAAGGTCTGCTGTCATCAATCGCGTATTCATTGCTGGCGGCGAAGGGGCTCTGTCCGGATGGGTCCAAGGGCAGATCGAGCAGGTGCTGGAGTGAGCACTTGTCGGCGGGCCACATGTTTCTGTTCTTGGAATTACGATGCCGGAGTTGGTATGATGGCAAATCTCACCGGTACCTGCTCAGCGGTCGACCTGCAAGTCACAATACCTCGAAGTGGAGTCAACGATTCATGAATCCCCCATCGAATAGAACAATTGCTTTGATTGTGCTTGCTGTCATCACCATCGGCGGAGCTGCCGCCTTCATCCTAGACGGCCTAGCCGACGGCGTCTCCGATGAGAGAGAGGTGCGCATCACCGTCGTCGTGTCAGGCGCCCATCCTGATGTTGCACAAGCCGTATCCGTTGGTGATCGAGTTTACGGCCAGCCCGCGGGCATGTTCGTAGGCGAGGTACTGGAGGCCACAGCCACCCCGACAATGCGGGCTAATCCTGACGCAGCAGGGGTTCTCCAGGCGTCACCCGACCCGCTTACTAGGGATATCACACTCGTCATTGTGACGCAGGGTCGCGAGAGCCCCGATTTCATCGCTATCGGTACACAGGTGGTGCAGGTCGGTATGCCGTTCACAGTTTCCTCTAGGGAGTATCAGGTTCGCGGGAGGATTGCGCAAATAGATGTTCGCTAACACGGAGCCAAACTCACTAACGAAGCGACTGCTCTCCCCATTCGCGGTGCTGCTCTACGTCTATGTGATCTACTTTTTGATTGGATTGACCAGCATCTATGGGTTCGTCTATCCGGAGCTTTCAAGTCTGGGTACGAGCATCATCGGTTTTTACCCCAGCGAGAAGACTCTGCTGCTCTACGCATATGCCGCGGTGGTTCTTGTGTTCGGCTATCTTTTGGGCAAAACCATCGCCGAGAGGGCCGAGAAAGCACCCATTCAGCAGAGTAAGATTGACGGAGGATCACCCCTAAGATCGCTCATTGAGAGGGTGCGCTCCTTGGCGATATTCCAGCGCTACGGAGTGGGGTTCGTCGCAATGCTATCCGGTTACATGGTGGCCATGTCAGCCAACTTGATACAGCTATACATAGGGCGCCTGAGTCTGTTCGACATTGCCACGCGCTGGGAGCAAAGTCCGGTGCTTGTGTTCATCTCGGCACTCAACATAATGTTCGTGCCAGGGCTGTTTATTTTTGCACGCACGCGCGGCCAGCGAATTCTTGCGGCAGTACTCTTCTGCTTCGCAGTGGTCACATTAGGCTTGTTCGGTGCACGCAACATCCCGGCGAAGCTGATTGTTTCGACCTTCCTTGCCCTCACTTGGGTTCTGAAGCCGCGGATGATGGTCAAGATTGGAGTCGGGTTCTTTCTTATTCTGGTTCTTGTGATGGGGGTCATCGGAGCCATTTCCAAAGCAGGCATCTACGGATCGGATGCGACCTGGCAGGCTGCAGTAGCACTGATCTATTCCGACAGCGTCGGTACGACATATAACCTTGATCGAATAGTGACCCTGACCCCATCGGATGGAGTGTACGGAGGTGCGCTGCTGAAAGACAGTGCGCTGGCGTTGCTTCCTGGGTTGGACGCCGAATATGCCAATTTTCAACTGGGGAACTATCTGGGCGGGCGTCAATACTTTGTAATCGACGGCGTGCATATAGAGCGATCTGTGAGCCTTGCGCCGACGCTCCTTGGCGCCCCATACGCAGACTGGGGAATCTTGGGAGTTGTAGGCCAGATGCTTCTCCTGGGACTTCTTTTCGGATATATGCAGAAGAGGACAGACAGGGCCGCCTGGCTCATCGCCCCATTCGTGACAATGGCGAGTTATGTGATCAACGGTGTCAATGCGGGGGTACACAATCCCTACGCATTGGCATATTTGGCGCTAGCGATAGGAGTGTGCGTGCTTGATGCCATTGCTGTTCGCAGAATGCCATGGTTGTATTCGATTAGCGCACACCGGAGGACAAAATGAGAATAGTACTTGGAATGGTCATGACCTTGGCTATGCTGCTGACGATCGGATGTGCTCCAAGCACTCCGACCGTATCCCCTGAACCTGTCGAGGTTCAGATCCTGGTTCGAGGACTGATGCCACCGACCGAGCAGTCCCTGGTCGTGGGAGATGAAGTTCGCATCTCTGACACAGGAACTGTGCTGGGCACAATATCAGAAGTCAACGTGGAACCGGCGTTGCTTGCGTTGCCCGACAACAAGGGAGTCTTGCGTGAGGCGCGTTCGCCAATCCTTGTGGATGTTCAGGTCACCATCGAAGGAGAGGCCGCTCTGACCGACCAGGGCTTCAAATTCGGTGAACAGCTGGTCTATGTGAACAACGACCTTCGCTACGGAACCACTGCGGTTCAATTCGCGGGGCTGATCACCGGGATCCGGGCCGCGGACAGCGACTGATGTCGCGCCAGCAGCCCAAGCCCCTGAAGCTCCTCGTGATCAGCGGCCTGTGGCCGGCCGCGCCAGCCGCCGTCTTCGGCGGCTTCGTCGCGCGCCACGTGAGCGCGCTACGCTTTGCCGGCGCACAAGTCACCGTCGTGGCCAATACCGACCCTCGCGCCGGCAAAGCCGCAGCCGCCGCCAAGTATTCCTCGCTGCTTGCACGCGCTATCGTGGCGGCGGCTGTAGGCCGCGGCCGGTACGACGCTGTCGTGGGCCACTACCTCTATCCGGCCGCGGCCATAGCGCGCATCGCGGCGCGCGTCGCTGGCGCGCCCTACGCGCTCGTGTCGCACGGCACCGATGCAACCAGTGTGACTCGCGGCGACACGATCGCTAGGGCGTCGCGCGCGGCCGTGGGGAGCGCCGGGCTGGTGGTCGCGGTCTCCTCGGCGCTCGAGGGCTACCTCCGCGAGAGTGGGACGCTTCCTGCGTCAGTGCCCTCTGCGGTCGTGAACATGGGCTTCGACTCCGACGTCTTTCGCCCCGACCCGCAAGCTCGCGAGCGACTGGGCATCCCTGCTGACGAGCGCGTCGTGCTCTTCGTCGGCAACCTCACGCAGGGCAAAGGCGTCGACGTGCTGCTAGAGGCGTTCCTCCGCCTGCGGGAGCGCGACTCGGCGGACCGCCTAGTGTTCATCGGCGCGGGTCCGTCCGACTTCATGACCCCTGCGGTCGCCGCCGCTCACTTCGAGCGCGCCGGCCGCACTGACGCCCACGGGCGCATCGCGTTCCCCGGCGCTGTCGACCAGGCCACGCTCGCTTCGTGGATGGCCGCAGCCGACGTGCTCGCGCTGCCCAGCCGCAACGAGGGCCTCGGCCTTGTGCTGCTCGAAGCTATGGCGTGCGGCACTCCGTGCGTCGGCACGCGAGTCGGGGGCATCCCCGAGGTCTTGACGGCACCGGCCTGCGGTCGGATCGTGCCACCGGAGGATCCCGATGCGCTCGCCGCTGCCCTCGAAGAGGTCGTGGGCCTCGGCAGGAATCACTTCGAAGCCGCGTGTATCGCCAATGCCGCGCCTCACGACTCGAAGGCCAAGGCCGCACAGTTCCTCGCCGCGCTCGAAAGGATGCTGCCCTGATGCTGAACCCCAAGGCCGAAGCCATCGCCCTTCAAGCTGCCGCCCTCTGCGCAGCCGATGCTCTCCGTGCCGCCGCCGGCGACATCCAACCCCGTGCGCTCGTGATCCTAGGCAGCGGTCTTCATTCTGCGCTTGCGCACATCGAAGTCGCCGCTTCGCTACCCTTTACCGACGTCCCCGGCATACCTCAGCCCAGTGTCGAGGGTCACTCCGGGCACTTCATCTTCGGTCATGCCGGCGACACTCCGGTGCTCGTCATGCAGGGTCGACTGCACGCATATGAGGGCCACTCGCCAGCCACTCTCGCCACGCCCATCCGGGCCGCCCGCCTACTCGGCGCCGACACACTCTTCGTGACGGCGGCGGCCGGCGGCATCGCCCCTGGGCTTTCCGCCGGCGACGTCGTTCTCCTCGAGGATCACATCGACCTCACAGGCTCAAGCCCGCTTCGCGGCCCCAATGCCGAGAAGTTCGGGCCGCGCTTCCCTGCGATGGCGCACGCCTACACCCCTCGCCTGCGTGCGCTCGCCCACCAGGTCGCAGCCCCGCTCGGGATCGACATGCGCGAGGGCGTCTACGCGGGCATGCGCGGCCCAGCGTTCGAGACGCCTGCCGAAGCCCGGATGCTGCGCACACTCGGCGCCGACGTCGTGGGCATGTCGGTGGTCCCCGAGGTCATCTCGGCGGTTCACGCTGGGATGGACGTGCTAGGGATCGCTCTCGTCACGAACATCGCTGCCAGCGACGACGCCGGCCACGAAGGGGTGTTGGAGGTCGCTGCCCAAAAGGCCCCCGCTCTGTCTCGGCTGTTCGCTGGTATACTGTCACGACTCTGAGTTTTCGCCCGCCAACCCTCGGCGGTCCATACGCTTGTTGCCGCCTGTGAAAGGAAGTCGATATGCAACACCACATCAAGGATATCGCCCTGGCCGATGCAGGCAAGGCTCGCATTGAGTGGGCCGATCGTGACATGCCGGTTCTGGAGATCATCCGCAAGCGATTCGCCGCCGAACGGCCGCTCGATGGCATCCGCATCGCCGCGTGCCTGCACGTGACGACCGAGACCGCGAACCTCATGCGCACACTCGCCGATGGCGGCGCTGACGTCGTCCTTTGCGCGAGCAACCCGCTTTCCACGCAAGACGATGTCGCCGCAGCCCTCGTGCACCACTACGGAATCCGCACCTACGCGATCAAGGGCGAGGACACCGAAACCTACTACGCACACATCGATGCTTCAATCGAGCATCGGCCCCACATCACGATGGACGACGGTGCCGATGTCGTCGGCAGGATACACGCCGAGGCCCCCGAGGCGCTCGAGGACATCATCGGCGGGACCGAAGAGACCACCACAGGCGTCATCCGCCTCAAGGCGATGGCTCGCGACGGTGCGTTGAAGTACCCGATCATCGCGGTCAACGAGGCCAAGACCAAGCACCTCTTCGACAACCGCTACGGCACGGGCCAGTCCACCTTGGATGGCGTGATCCGCGCGACCAACAGGCTGATTGCCGGGCGCACCGTCGTTGTATCCGGCTACGGCTGGTGCGGTAAGGGTGTCGCGATGCGCGCTGCCGGTCTAGGCGCAGACGTCATCGTGTGCGAGGTCGATCCCCTCAAGGCCCTCGAAGCTGTCATGGACGGCTACCGCGTGATGACCGCCGTCGAGGCGGCTGCCGCCTGCGACATCTGGATCACGGTCACCGGTGATATCAACGTCATCGACGTGCCTATGTTCCAGGCGATGAAGGATGGCGCAATCATCTGCAACTCCGGCCACTTCAACGCTCGCATTGAGTGGGCCGATCGTGACATGCCGGTTCTGGAGATCATCCGCAAGCGATTCGCCGCCGAACGGCCGCTCGATGGCATCCGCATCGCCGCGTGCCTGCACGTGACGACCGAGACCGCGAACCTCATGCGCACACTCGCCGATGGCGGCGCTGACGTCGTCCTTTGCGCGAGCAACCCGCTTTCCACGCAAGACGATGTCGCCGCAGCCCTCGTGCACCACTACGGAATCCGCACCTACGCGATCAAGGGCGAGGACACCGAAACCTACTACGCACACATCGATGCTTCAATCGAGCATCGGCCCCACATCACGATGGACGACGGTGCCGATGTCGTCGGCAGGATACACGCCGAGGCCCCCGAGGCGCTCGAGGACATCATCGGCGGGACCGAAGAGACCACCACAGGCGTCATCCGCCTCAAGGCGATGGCTCGCGACGGTGCGTTGAAGTACCCGATCATCGCGGTCAACGAGGCCAAGACCAAGCACCTCTTCGACAACCGCTACGGCACGGGCCAGTCCACCTTGGATGGCGTGATCCGCGCGACCAACAGGCTGATTGCCGGGCGCACCGTCGTTGTATCCGGCTACGGCTGGTGCGGTAAGGGTGTCGCGATGCGCGCTGCCGGTCTAGGCGCAGACGTCATCGTGTGCGAGGTCGATCCCCTCAAGGCCCTCGAAGCTGTCATGGACGGCTACCGCGTGATGACCGCCGTCGAGGCGGCTGCCGCCTGCGACATCTGGATCACGGTCACCGGTGATATCAACGTCATCGACGTGCCTATGTTCCAGGCGATGAAGGATGGCGCAATCATCTGCAACTCCGGCCACTTCAACGTTGAGATCAACATCCGCAAGCTGCGCGAGATGGCTGTCTCGGTGCGCGAGGTGCGTCCGCTCGTCGAGGAGTTCGTGCTCGCCGACGGCCGCGTGATCTTCGTGCTCGCCGACGGCAGGCTTGTGAACCTCGCATGCGCCGAAGGGCACCCAGCCAACGTCATGGACATGTCCTTCGCAAACCAGGCACTCTGCGCCGAGCATATGGTCAAGCACGCTGCGAGCCTTGCAGCTGGCGTGTATGACGTGCCCGAGGAGATCGACGTCGAGGTCGCCAAGATGAAACTCGACGCGATGGGTATCGTGATCGATGAGCTGACCGAAGAGCAGATCAAGTATCTATCTTCCTGGGAGGAGGGCACGATCTAATATGGCAATCGAGGACATTCCCCGCACTATCTGGTGGGAAGACGGCAAAGTCCGACTCATCGATCAGTCGAGGCTTCCGCTGGTCGGCGACATTCTGGAGTGCGATAACCACGGCGGAGTCTGCTGGGCGATAAAGGGAATGGCCGTTCGAGGCGCGCCCGCACTGGGCGTCGCCGCCGCACTCGCGATTGCAGCGTGGGCCGTAAACGAGTCGACTGATATAGAAGACCACGGCGCTTTCTTCGCCGCGCTCGAAGAGGTCGTTGAGACAGTCGTATCCACTCGGCCCACCGCCGTGAACCTTGCTTGGGGCGCACAGCGCATGCGCCGCCTGGCTTACGACCAGTCCGATCTGCCCCTACCCGAGCTGCGCGAGATATTGCTGCAAGAAGCGCTTGCCATGATCTCCCAAGACGAGAAAATCAACCGCGTACTCGGTGAGAACGGTGCCGAGCTCATCAACCCCGAGTCGCGGATACTGACACACTGCAACGCCGGCTCGCTGGCGACCGCATTCTTCGGCACTGCGCTGGGCGTGATCTTCACCGCACATGAGCAAGGCAAGATCGAGCATGTCTGGGTCGATGAGACCCGTCCGGTGATGCAGGGCTCGCGCCTCACCTCCTGGGAGCTCATGATGGCGGGCATCCCGTGTGCGCTCATCACCGACAACATGGCGGCCTGGGTGATGCAGCAGGGCGGAGTCGATGCGGTCATCGTCGGCGCTGATCACATTGCAGCCAATGGCGACACGGCCAACAAGATCGGCACTTACGGACTTGCGGTTCTCGCGCACGAGCACGGGATACCGTTCTACGTTGCGGCTCCATCGTCGACGGTGAACCTGACGATCAGCACCGGTGCCGAGATGGTCATCGAGCAGCGCTCGGAAGAAGAAGTCACCGGCGTCTCGTGGGCGGCCGTGTTCGAGACGACCAATCCTGCAGAGATCCGGGCCTTCGAGGCACTCACCAGCGAAGGACCGCACGAGTTCAGCCTCACACGCGGACACAAACTCATGGTTGCGCGCAAGGGCGGCGCATTCCAGCTCGATGGATGGGCGCGGATCGCACCGCTCAACGTTCCGGTCTACAACCCGGCATTCGACATCACGCCGGCCAAGTACATTACGGCCATCATCACCGAGCGCGGTGTGGCCCGCCCGGATTTCGAGACCTCGCTGGGCCTCATGGGTATGGGCTCGGGTGCCCTGCACGAGGTGCTGATCGACTAGACGATGGACGCGCTGGGAACTGCCGGGATCACTCTCGGCTTCATCGGGATGGTGGCCTTTGGGTGGCTTCTGCGGTGGACTGGGCTCCTGAGTGCCGATGACGCTAAGCCACTGAACGTCCTGATCGTCTACATCGGCCTGCCGGCCCTCGTGTTTCGGTCGATTCAAACCGCCACCCTGGAGCGGGACATGGTGCTAATCGCCGTCTCTGCTTGGGTAGTCTTCGGCGTAACGGCCCTGGTGGCATGGGGCGCTGCTCGCCTGATGGCTCTGTCGCGACCGGTTGCGGGCGGCTTCATCCTCACGTCGGCTCTGGGCAATACGGCTTATCTCGGCTACCCGATGGCACTTGCCCTTTTCGGCGAAGAAGGGCTTTCTCGAGCAATCTTCTACGATATCTTCGGCACCGTGGGGGCGATGCTGCTAGTTGGCCTACTCATCGCCGAGAGGTTCGGAAGATCGGATGGCCGACCCATCAGGCCGGCACGGGAGATACTCACGTTTCCTGCTGTGATAGCGGTGGTCATTGCGCTGCTGCTGCAGGGAATCGAGATTCCGGTTTTGGTAAGTGATTGGTTGGACACTTTTGCGAAACTGGTTACGCCGCTGATCATGATCTCCGTTGGACTGACTTTGAGTATGGGCAGTCTCCGGGAGCACATCAGGCCGTTGATGGTGCTGTCGGGTATCCGCCTTGCATTGGCTCCGGCGGCGGCATTTATCGTGGGCTCGATGGTGCTCGAAGGCGCGGGCGCCCTCGATCTATTGGTGCTGTCGGCGGGAATGCCTTCGATGATGCTGACGTTGGTTATTGGCTCACGATTCGGCCTGGATACCGGATTCATCGCAGCAGCGATATTGATGACGACTACGTTCTCTGTCGTCACGATCCCTGTGATGCGACTGTTGATGGGCTGAAGGGTCGTTCGTGGACTCGTCGGCGCATCACTGGGGGAATGATGTGGCTCCAAGGGCTGCTAGAAGCGATATACCCGACCCGATGCGCGGGATGTGACCTCCCGGGCTGGCTGTTGTGTGCAGGTTGTAGGGCCGCCATCGAGGCGATGATGCCACCCGATACCTGCCCCAGGTGTGGTGCCCCCCATGGTGCCCTGACCTGCACCGAGTGCTGGGAGATCGAATTCGCTTTCACCCAGGCAGCATGCGTCGGTTCGCTGGCCCGACCCCTTTCTCGGATCGTGACCATGTACAAGGACGGGGGAGAGGTGCGTCTTGCGCAAGTGGCTGCAGGCCTGCTGGCAGAAAACCTTGAAGCGTGGCAGACCTGGCCCCATGCGATAGTGGCGATACCGGCTTCGAGCAAGGCGGTAGCCAGAAGGGGCTTCGACCATGTCGAGCTGATCGCGCAGCGGATTTCGGATGCCTGGGCGGTTCCGAGCCTCAAGCCTCTGGAGTCCTCAGCGCTAAAGGACCAGCGACTTCTGGGCAGGAGTGCGCGCAAGACCAATACCGCCGAAGCGATTCGAGTGTCTTCGGATGTTAGGCTCCCCGAGCGGATACTGCTGCTCGACGACGTGATCACTACCGGAGCGACGGTGGATGCGGCCGCCTCGGCATTGATCGCAGCGGGGGCTACGGAGGTGCGTGTCGGTGCACTGGCGCGCGCGTGGTAGAATGCACCTTGCTTTCACCCGGGTTTGTGGTTGCGGATGCCATCCGGCGTCCTAGTCCATGGTAGATGCGGCCTAAAGGACCCACGTAAGCCGGCGTTCACCGCCGCGCGAGCATGGCGCATCTTAGGGGTAAGTCGTACCGTCCGAGCAGGGCCACATCGGGTGGCCCCGGGCGAGAGGGTCGGTAGTGAGATAGTATCGAGCAGAAGCCCCGGTACGCGAGTGTGGGGTCAAAGACCAGGTCAGCCGGGTGAAAGCGCTGATCACATCAGGAGGCACGCTGTATGAGGTATACAAGAGCAACTCTGGTATTGGCGTCGATTTGCACGCTGGCACTACTCGTCGGCTGTGCGCCCGAGCCTGAAGTTACGCAGCTCGAGCCAAAGATCGAACCACCCCTGATTGCCGAAGCGGGTGTGCTTCGAGTCGGTGTCGACCTTGAGCATCCGCCGTTCGCCGGAGTCGATGAGGGCACAGAGGCGGGCATCGACATTGATGTGGCGTCCGCTGTGGCGGCGAGTCTCGGTCTTGAGCTGCAGACGGTGCAGGTAACGCCTGCAGATGCCGCTTCGGCTCTGGAGGCGGGACGCGTTGACGTGGTGATGTCCGTTCCGCTCGACGAGCTGGCCACCGGTGGCTTCAGCATGGCCGGCGTCTACATGACCGACGGCCCCGCATTTTTCGTAAGGGCCACCGATGCCGAGGAGCTCAGCAGCGGGCAGCAGGATCCTGCCACGCTGGAGACTCCGGCAGCCGGAACGACGACACCTACCGTAACCGCTGACATGCTCACTCCTTTCGATTTCTCTGGCAAGAGAATAGGAGCCCAGCAGGAGTCGGCTGCGTATTGGGCGCTCTACCACGATCTCGGCGAGGGTGCCTTCACAGTTTTTCCCACGATTCGTGAGGCGATAGAGGCCCTGTCTGCAGGCGAGATCGATGTCGTTGCCGGAGGTGCAGCGGTCACCGCATATGTTGTCCGTGACTTCGATGATGTCGTCTTCGCAGGCCAATACGGTGCGCCGACTGCTTTGGGTGTTGCCGTTGCACCCGACGCCGAAGAGCTCGGTAACGAACTCAGGAGCGTGTTGGAGGATCTTGCGGCAGGTGGCGCCATAGAGGCGATCCGGACCACCTGGGCCGGAACCTTCCCACGCCTGGCTATCCCCAGATGAAATCTGTTCGGCAGATAGTGTATCTTGGCTTTGCAAGTTGAAGGATCGGCAATGGAATCGTCCAGGGCCGTGCGTAATGGAGAATAGGGAGGCGTAGATGGGCAAAACCCGTAAGTACCTTTCATTGGTTTTGGCGCTGATGCTGATGGCGACGATGTTCGGTGTCGTTGGATGCGGAACGACCCCAGAACCGGAGCCACAGGAGCCTGCAGTCGAGGAGCCAGCAGACCTCGGTACGTTGACTCCCGGCAGGATAATCGTCGGCTCCGACACGGCTTTCCCCCCGTTCCAGAGCGTGGTCGATGGCGAGATCGTCGGGTTCGATGTGGATCTTATGAAAGCTGTTGGTGAGCGGATCGGGTATGAGGTCGAGTTCAAGAGCTACAACTTCGATGCGCTCATCGCGGCGATGCAGACAGCCACCGAGTTCGACATGATAGCCTCGGCAATGACGATTACCGAAGAGCGCGCCGAGAAGATTGCATTCTCGGATCCGTACATCAACAGCAACCAGTCCCTGACAGTGGACGCAGAATCGGCGATCACCACCGTCGATGACTTGGAGTCGGGCGACAAGATCGGTGTGCAGTCGGGTACAACTGGTGCTATGTGGGCCCAGGAGAACTTGGTACCCAGAGGGATCGAGATCGTGACCTACACCGACATCCTAGCGGCATTCGGTGCACTCCAGGCTGGTGACGTCGTTGCCGTCATCAACGATGCCCCCATCTCTCAGGACATCGCCAGGGATCCTGCCCGCGGCATGGCCGTAGTCTACGAGATCCCCACCGATGAGCAGTACGGTTTTGGCTTCAATCTTGAGAACACCGCGCTTCGCGATGCAGTGAACGGTGCGCTGGCTGAGATCAAGGAAGACGGCACGTACGTCGAGATCTACGAGAGGTGGTTCGGCGCCCCGCCGCTTTCCATCCCTTAGTTCTTGAAAGCGAACAAGTCTAGTTAGCCTTCAAGGGACCGGCGCACTGGTCGGTGCGTCGGTCCTTATATTCATGCCAACGATGGTTTCGGAGATGCATTTGGAAGCTCTCATCCAGTGGTGGGAAACCAACCCACTCACCCGCATATTCTTCTCGTTCGATGTAATGGAACGCGCCGTTCCCATCATCGCCGAGGCGTTTCCGGTATCTGTCACATTCGGCCTGATCTCGTTTTTGATCGCGATCCCCTGGGGCCTGGCTCTCGCATTCATGAAGATGTCCAAGTCGCGCCTGTTCCGCTGGCCGGCTACCGTGTTCGTTGACATCGTCAGGGGCACCCCGTTGTTCATGCAGGTGATGGTGATCTATCTCGGCATCCCCTTGATTCCCGAATACCAAGAGTTCGTTCGAGCCAACCCCTTCCTCAAGGAACCGTTCCTTTTCGGCGTCGATTACACCGTCTATATGCGAGGACTGTTCGTGTTGTCCCTGAACTCCTCGGCGTATATGGCTGAGATATTCCGCGCGGGGATACAATCCATCCACAAGGGGCAGATGGAGGCGGCTCGCTCATTGGGAATGACGATACCCAAGGCGATGATCTTCGTAATCATCCCGCAGACCGTCAGGCGTCTCCTCCCAACGATGATGAACGAGTTCATCCTGCTGTTCAAAGACACCGCACTGTTGGCGGCTGTCGGCATCAATGAGATCACTCAGCGTGCGAGGCAGTTCGCCGCTGTCGAATTCAATATGTCCGCCTACGTGGTGGCGGCTGTTTTTTACCTGCTACTCACGATTCCCCTAGGTCGTGTCGTCGCCGTCCTCGAGGAGAGACTCGAGCGTTCCGAGGGCGGAAGATCGGTTGGCAGGCCCAAGAGGGAGTCAACATGAACACCGACGGATCACAGACCATCGTCCGCATCAGAGCGCTTCGGAAGGCATTCGGATCACTCGAAGTGCTCAAAGGAGTGGATTTCGAGGTCACAAAGGGCGAGGTCGTTGTGATCCTAGGCCCCAGTGGTTCGGGCAAGTCGACGCTACTTCGCTGCATCAATCGACTGGAGGAACCAACCTCCGGAGAGATATGGTTCGAGGACGTCATGGTCAACGATCCCAAGACGAACATCAACAAGATGCGCGAGCACATCGGGATGGTCTTCCAGTCGTTCAATCTGTTCCCGCACCTGACGACTCTGGGCAACGTCATGCTGGCGCAGCGCACCGTCTTGGGCAGGTCCAAGGATGAGGCCCAGCGTGTTGCACGTGAACAGCTCACTCGCGTAGGACTCGCCGACAAGATCGACAACTACCCGTCCCAGCTTTCCGGGGGACAACAACAGCGGGTGGCCATCGCCAGGTCGCTAGCTATGGACCCTCACGTGATGCTGTTCGATGAAGTAACTTCGGCATTGGATCCAGAGCTAGTCCGGGGCGTTTTGGACGTCATGAAGTCATTGGCAAGCGGGGGGATGACCATGCTCGTAGTCACCCACGAAATGGGATTTGCCCGCGAGGTTGCCGACAGAGTCGTGTTCATGGACGAAGGACTGATTGTGGAGCAGGGGCCACCGGCTCAAGTCTTCGACGCTCCGTCACATGAACGTACCCGGGATTTTCTGGGTCATATCAGCTAAACTATAACCCCGGTTCTGAAGGAGGTCCGCTATGGAATTGATAATCAAAGCTCGCAATATGGCAGTCACAGACCCAATTCGCGATTATGCACAGGATAAGATCGGCAGAAACTCCAGAATCATGGATGGCGATCACGTCCGAGCTGAGATCGAGTTTTATGTTGAGAAGAACCCATCGATCGAGAACAATCACGTCGCCGAGGTGACAGTGTGGACCAAAGGTCCGGTCATCAGGGCTAAAGAGGCAGCAACAGACATGTATGCTGCAATCGACCTGGTTTCCGAGAAGCTAGAGCGCCAGTTTCGCAAGTACAAGGGCAAGATACTGGACAGGCACTCCGGCAGGAGAGCTGCTGAGCCCATGGTGCCAGTCGATCCAGTCCTCCCAGTGGAGGATGACCCCAGTATCGTCAAGACCAAGGTGCTCGACATGAAACCGATGATGCCCGAAGAGGCGATATTGCAACTCGAGCTGCTGGGTCACGACTTCTTTGTCTTCACTTCGGCAGAGACCGAGGCGGTGAACGTCCTGTATCGCCGCAAAGACGGCGATTACGGGCTTATCGAACCAAAGATCGGCTGATAGGGTGCGTCATCCATTGAGGGGCTGGGCGATTGCCTGGCCCCTCAGTCTTTAGGCGACCCATTATGCAGTTGCCGAGAAGTGTTGACACTTGGTGGCTTGGCTAATAGAGTTGTGCGGAAGCGTGCTTTGAATGTGTATCCGACAATTGGTTGATACCGGCAGATCGATCAAGTCAGGGGCTATATATGGAGAGGCGTGCGTCTCAAGTATCCATCGAGGATATCGAGAATACCCTGGGGCAGGTAGCTGAGATTCAGGCCGCGCGCGTTGTGGTTTCTTCCGAGGGGCTAATCGAGGAGATTCACGTCCTAGCACTTCCCAATAAGTCACCCAAGCAATTGGTTCGCGACATAGAGTCGACGTTGATGGCGAGCTTTGGAATTGCGATCGATCACAAGAAGATATCCATCGCTCAACTTGGCGGCGATGTCGTCGGACCGACAGGAACAGAGCCGGTCAGGCCAGAATTCCGGGTAAAAATTCTTTCGATAAACGCTCATGTGAGCGGAGTCCACTCCACCGTCACGGTCTCTCTGGATATAGATGGCGAGACCTGCTTGGGAGAGGCATTCGGCCCGGCGAGCCAGACAGGGCGTGTTCGCCTTGTGGCGATGGCAACGCTGGACGCGATTAACAAATATATAAGCGATGCGCGGTGCTTCGGCCTCGAGGACGTTGCGATCATCCCGCTTGGCCGTCAGAGGGTCGCTGTGTCTTGCGTGACCATGGTCTCCACCAATGGGGAGGAGTCATTCTCTGGCTCTGCGCTTGTTCATCAGAACGACAAGGACTCGATAGTCAAAGCTACTCTGGATGCGATCAATCGCCGTCTTGGACATTTCTTGACAGTCACATAGCGGATTACGTAACAGGCTGATGCTGTGAAAAGTGAACCGAACACTGTACGCCAAACTTTGAGCGGAGCGGACAGAGTTCTTCCATCACTAGCGGAATGGGAGAGGACCACAGTTCCTAAAAGGAGGTCTTCTCATCATGAAAATGACACGCATTCTTGTTCTGCTAAGTGCTTTGGCCGCCGCTCTTTATGCCGGCGGAGC
>JAMDCK010000018.1 GCA_023488435.1 Actinomycetota bacterium | reverse complement strand
CCCGTGCCGCCTAGGATGACCACATCGGTCACGCCGAGTGCGGCCATAGCCGCGCTATCGATCGATGCGGGCCTGGCAAGGAAGATCGGCCAGCCCTTTGCAGCGGCTAGCGGAGCTGCAGAAAGCGCATCGGGAAAGCTCTCGCCCGTTGCCACGAACGCGGTCCCGTCATAGGCCGGGCCCAACACGCTGATAGTCTCAGAGACGATCTTGGAGTTCGTCTCGAAGCGTGTGGGACCTGCTAGGCGTACCACGTCGCCGACACCCACGATAGCCTCGACCGCACTGGCCACTCCTGCCGAAACCGCTCCCGTGCCTCCGAGTATGTAGGTCTTCGATGGGTCAAGGCGCCTGATCTCGGCTGCTACCTCGGAAGGCAAGGCGTTGGGCCGTACGAGAAGCATCGGGCCGTCGACAGCACCGGCCAGCGCCGTGCCTCCAAGTGCGTCAGGCCAGTTCTCGCCCGATGCGATCACAACCGTGTCCGCACCTGTGGGAAACGCGCGCTTGGATGCCGCTACTGCCGTGTCATAGCGCGTGAGACCGGCTACCTCAGCAAACGAGCGAGTTATGGTGAATGTGACCGTCTTGGTCGCCTCGCGGTGGCCCGCATTATCGACCGAGTAGAACTCGAGCGTACGCGTTCCGGGCGTACTCACGGCGAAAGGTGCGGTGTAAGTCGCTACCGAGCCCCCGTCGAGAATGAAGTGGGTCGAGGCCACGCCAGAGGCGGTGTCCGTCGCAACAAGACTGATCGTCGCAGTGCCCACGGAGTCCACGGCACCGCGCGGCGTCGTCACCGGAGCCTCGGTGTCGATCCTGAACTGGTACGTCTGGGTCTGGTACGCAGTTGTGCCCGAGACCGCACGCACGTTGAAGTAGTGCGTTCCGTCGGCAAGTCCGGAAAACGCCACCGGGCCTAAGCCGTCGATCACGGCATCGGGCCTGGTCGCCGCCGAGTCCGAGACCTCCCACGAGTAACCCAATCCTCTGGAGATGACCTGAAGGCCGGCCGCGGCATCGGCCACGTACGCAGTAGTGCCGGAGATGGCAACCTCCCGGGCGTCGCCCGGTGTGTCGAGGGAGCCGAGCAAGACGGGTGCCACAGGATTCGAGACGTCGATGATCTGAAGACCAGAGCCGCTATCAGCCACGTACGCGGTGGTGCCCTAGACGGACACGCCTCGGGCATAGCCCGGCGTCTCATAGGAGCCGAGCAGCGCGGGTGCCACAGGATTCGAGACGTCGATGATCTGGAGACCAGAGAGCATATCATCGTCGGCGTATATCACATACGCAGTCGTGCCGGAGACTGCGATACACAAGGCTGCACCCGGCGTGGCGTGGGAGCCGAGCAAGACGGGCTCCGACGGATTCGAGACGTCGATCACCTGAACGCCGGCGTTCCAATCAGCCACGTACGCGATAGTGCCCGAAACGGCGACGCCGACGGCTTCGCCCGGCGTGTCGAGGGAGCCGAGCAGTGTGGGTGCCGCTGGATTCGAGACGTCGATCATCAAGAGGCCGGTCCAATCATCGGCCACGTACGCGATACTGCCCGAAACGGCGACGCTGTGGGCCCGGTGCGGCGTGTCGAGGGAGCCGAGCAGTGTGGGTGCCGACGGGTCGGAAACGTCAATCACCTGGAGGCCAGAAAAGTAGTCGGCCACATAAGCGGTAGTGCCCGAGACGGCGACGTCTATGGCGAAGTCCGGAGTGTCGAGGGAGCCGAGCAGGGTGGGTGTCGCAGTATTTGCGATGTCGATGATCTGAAGACCGGAGTCATGGTCCGCGACGTATGCGGTCGTGCCCGAGACGGCGACACTTTGAGCGGCACCCGGGGTGTCGTAGGATCCGAATAACGCGGGTGCCTCAGGGTTCGAGACGTCGATGATCTGAAGGCCGGAGCCGCCATCGGCCACATAAGCGGTAGCGCCAGAGACCACGACGCCATGGGCTACGCCCGGCGTGTCGAGGGAGCCGAGCAGTGTGGGTGCCGCTGGGTTCGAGACGTCGATGATCTGGAGGCCGAACCAACCATCGGCCACGTAAGCGGTAGTGCCCGAGACGGCGACGCCTAAGGCAAAGCCCGGAGTATTGAAGGAGCCTAGGTGGGTAGGCACCTCCGGGTTCGAGATGTCGATGATCTGGAGGCCGGAGTTATTGTCAGCCACGTACGCGGTAGTGCCCGAGACGGTAACTGCGACAGCCATGTCCGGCGTATCGAAAGCGCTGAGCAGGGTCGGCGCCGGGTCGATCGCACTTCCCCACGTGAACTGCGCATCGGGCGATGAGACCCACGTTCCCGGCGGGTGCGTCGGCGACGTGAGGTTGGTGATGGTCACGGTAGCACCGAACGCCGACTGGACCGACAACCCGAACACCAATGCCAGGCATATGATGAACTGGGCCGCTTTCGCTGTGCGCTTCATGGCTCCCTCGCTTTGTGTGAAGTGTTGATACCCACGCTCCCAAGCCGACACGATCGAGCGTCGCAACCGAGAGTATATCACCCGATCGGGCTATTGAGCGCGTGGGGGGCCCGCACCCGTGATCGCTGCCTCGACCGCCTCCACGATCGCATCAACGGTCATCCCGAGCTCGCGCATCACGACCTCTCCCGGAGCCGAAGCCCCGAAGCGGTCGATCCCCACAGCAATCGGCCCCTGCCCGAGATAAGTGCTCCAGCCGACTGTGACGCCTGCCTCGGCGGTCACGCACGGAGTCCCCGGCGGGATCACAGCCGTGCGATACTCCGAGTCCTGCTCGGCGAATAGCTCGATGCTGCACATGCTCACGACGCGCGCAAAGATGCCGCGTGCGCTCAGGGCCTCGCAAGCTGCGAGCGCCAGCGAGACCTCGGAGCCGCTGGCCACGAGCACCACGTCCGGCTCGGTGTGCGGCGGCTCGGCGACCACGTATGCGCCGCGGGAGACCCCTTCGGCGATCGCGGAAGGTTCGGGTGCGGGAAGGATCGGCAGCTTCTGCCGGGAGAGTACCAGCGCCACCGGGCGGCCGCGCAGTTCGATGGCGACGCGCCAGGCGGCGACGGTCTCGTTGGCGTCGGCGGGGCGCAGCACGACAAGGCCCGGGATGGCCCGAAGCGACGCCAGATGCTCGACCGGCTGGTGTGTGGGTCCGTCCTCCCCCAGCCCGACGCTGTCGTGCGTGAAGACGTGGATGACGCCAAGGCCGGACAGCGCAGCCAGTCGCACCGCCGGACGCATGTAATCCGAGAAGACCAGGAAGGTCGAAGCGAACGGGATGAACCCGCCGTGATGCGCCATGCCGTTGACGACCGCCGCCATTGCGTGTTCGCGCACGCCGAAGTGCAGGTTGCGCCCGGAGCGGTCCGCGGCTGTGAACGAGGTCTCGCCAGCGATGAACGCCTTCGTGCTCGGCGCGAGATCCGCCGAGCCGCCCATGAGCTCCGGCATCACCTCCGCAAGCGCACTGAGCGCGGCTCCCCCGGCGTCGCGTGTCGCAACCGGGCCTCCGTCCGCAGTGTACGCGGGCGGCAGCGCGCGCTCGAAGCCCTCGGGCAGCTCGCCGGCGATCCGGCGCTCGAACTCCTCGGCAAGCATCGGGTGGTCGATGCGGTAGCGCTCGAACGCCGCTACCCAGCGCGCCCTTTCGGCAGTGCCGCGTTTCGCGATCGCCGAGAACCGCTCGCGCACGGCCTCAGGCACGAAGAACGCAGGCTCGGTCGGCCAGCCGAGCGCCTCTTTGGCGGCCAGCGTCTCCTTCTCGCCGAGCGGCTCGCCGTGCGCGGCTGCGCTCCCCTGCTTGCTAGGGCTCCCGTGCCCGATCACAGTTCGCACCGCGATCAGCGAGGGGGCATCGGTGACTTCGCGCGCGGCCTCAACCGCCGAGGCGATCGCTGCGACGTCGGTCCCGTCCTCGACGCAAGCTGTGTGCCATCCGCACGCCGCGAACCGGGCGCACACGTCCTCGCTGAAAGCCAGGTCAGTCGAGCCCTCGATCGTGATGCGGTTGTCGTCGTAAAGCACGATGAGCTTCCCGAGGCGCAGGTGTCCCGCGAAGGAGACCGCCTCAAGGGCGACGCCCTCCATCAGGTCGCCGTCGCCACAAAGCACATAGGTGTGGTGGTCGACGATCGTGTGCCCGGGGCGATTGAAGCGGGCCGCCAGCGACTCCTCGGCGATCGCCATGCCGACTGCGTTGGCGATACCCTGCCCCAGCGGACCGGTGGTCGCCTCGACGCCGGGCGTGTGGCCGAACTCCGGATGTCCGGGCGTGCGGCTCCCCCACTGCCTGAAGGCTTTCAGGTCGTCGAGCGTCAAACCATAGCCCGCCAGATGGAGCGCCCCATAGAGCAGCGCGCTACCGTGCCCCGCCGAGAGGACCAGGCGGTCGCGATCGGGCCACGAGGGCTGCGAAGGGTCGAAGGTCATGAGCTGGTCAAGCAGAGCAAACATCATCGGCGCTGCGCCCATCGGCATCCCGGGGTGCCCGGAGTTGGCCTGATCGACTGCATCAACCGCAAGGAAGCGCAGGGTATCAACGCACAGCTGCTCGACAGAATCGGTCATGTCAGAACTCCCGTCCGTGATGAGGGTTAGATGTCACAGGCATCGGGTACATTCTTACAGAGGGCACGGAAATTCGGAATCCTTGAACGAGGCCGTAACGAACCGCACTGGGGAAGCGTTCTATCGGTGTGAACCCGTTTTGTAGCGACTAAGGGGGATGAAGATGCGAGCACATATCGGAGGTCAAGCCACACTTAGTATGACTGATGCGGCGGATAAGGCACTTTGGGCAGTGGGTCGCGGGAATGTCTACGGTGTGGCTTTCAGTAAAGATAGAGGCCGGGCTGTTTGGTGCGTAGACATCCGCAAGGATCAGTGGAGTGGCGCGATGTGCCAGGTCGATGTCGTCAGCGGTCAAGTGTACGTCCGAGACACCTCATGCGTGCCTTCAGTCGTGTTCGAGCGGATGTCGAGGATGTCGCTTGAGGACGCTATCGAGCTTGCTTCGGAGGTTCAGTCCGGCGTGCTAGAAGAGGCCAGACTCGAAATCAACTGGGGCCAAATGGTCTGGGAGGTCTACTTCGTCGACGAGGAGGACACGTCCCGGGTCGTCTACGTGGATGCAGATAGCGGAGCCATCGTGGAGCCAATGTACTACTGAGGAGCTACCTCTGGCGCATCGCTACATGCTTCAGTGTCCCCGGGGTCTTTCACGAGTTTCAGGATGTCTTCGAGCGTCCTGTGTGCTTCTACCGGATGCCGCAGATGGAGGCTGCCGTCGATTACGTAATGGTTGCGCCGACCCTCGCGCAGGATGGTCAACGCGCCGTAATCGGCTAGCTCATGTATGATCCGCTGAACCGATCGCTCGGTTATCCCAACGCGAACCGCAACCTCTCGAAGGCGCATATCAGGCTGCTCATAGAGGCATAATAGAACGTGCGAGTGGTTCGTCAGAAACGTCCATTGAGTTGTTTCGTTCTCAGCCAAGTTTGCATTCCTTGTTGACGAAGTGCATTTCACGTTATAAATTACCCGTATTTTACCGCATGATGTAAACGTAGTATGCCATCCGATTCGCTCGACGGTCAAACCCCCGAGTTCCTAGGATGACAAACAAAGGGAGAGGAACCGGGAGTATGGACCTATCGATTCTGCTAGGAGACCTGTTCGCACCAGCGATGCTGTTTTTCATCATCGGCATGCTGACTGTCTTCATCAAATCTGACTTGGAGATTCCGCCCGAAGTCACCAAAGCCGCTGCCATCTTCCTGCTGATCTCGATCGGCATCGAAGGCGGATCGGAGGCAGTTGAGGCACTACAGAAAGAGGTTGGGCTCCTGATGGTGATTCTGGCCACGGCAGGCGTCGGTGTTGTCGTTGCAACGATCTCCGTAATCTTCAATGCCGGTATATTCTCGAAGATTGGGTTCTCCACGGCTGACGCATGGGCCACCGCAGGAGTATATGGCGCGGTGAGCACCGCTACGCTGGTAGCCGCCGTCGGCCTTGCTGAGTCTGCTGCGAAGGCGGCTCCTGATGAGTTGATCTATGTTGGCTGGATGCCGGCCGCTAACGTCTTTCTAGATGCTGCGGGTGTCATAGCCGCCATCTTCCTGGGACGTATGGCCCTGGCGAGGGAGAACCGCGCAAAGCAGGCTATATCGATCAGCAAAAAGGGGCTCTTCCACGAGGCGCTTGTGGGATATGCGATATGGCTGATGTTGGCTGGCGTATTGGTAGGCGTTCTATCCAGCGTCTTCTCGCCTGACCGACTGGACAGCGCCAACGCCTTCTTCGACGACATGTTCGCTGGTATACTATGCATCTATCTGATAGATATGGGAATGCTTGCTGCAAGACGCATCGGCGAGCTCAAGGCGCTTGGATCTCGCTTGGTGTTGGCAATACTCGCGGCTTTCGCGCTACCTCAGATCTGGGCTTCCGCCGCCATGCTGGGGATGTACGGCATTCACCTCGCTTTCCCGGGCATGCTAGGCTGGGGCGACGCTTTCGTCTTCGCTGCAATGGCAGGAAGCGCCTCGTACATCTCTGCGCCTCCTGCGATGAGGGCCGCTATACCTGAGGCGAACCCGTCAACGTACCTGCCGTTGGCCTTGGCACTAACGTTTCCGTTCAACTTGTTAGTCGGCTTCACGTTATGGAAGATGATGGCGCAGGCGCTCTGGGGCGCACTCTAAAAGGATGGCAGACCAGGAGGTCACTTCAATGGAGCTCACGGATAAGAAGCGAGTCAGCGTGATAGTCGAATCAACCTTTCGTGACAAGGTGCTGGAAGCACTCGACGAAGTCGGAGCGAGCGGATACACCATTTACTCCGAGATATCTGGCAAAGGCCAGCACGGAATCCGCGGGGACTATGGCGAAATCGGGATACTGAAGAACGTCGAGATCGTCAGCATAATGAGCCACGAAATCGCCGATGCTGCTCTCGATAAGCTCAACTCGCTACTGGATCAGGGAGTCGTCATGATCGTCCACGTGATTGATGCTCAGGTAATTCGTCGAGACCACTTCCGCTAGACTATGGCGACTGCCTGAGAAAGCACACACATTCCGGACGTCGCACCTCCATGCAGGAATTCGCCACTAGGTGTGATAATGTATGCACATTTATCGGGAGCAATACTGGGAGGTGACAACGGTGTTCAAGAACATATTGGTGGCAGTTGACGGTTATGCACCATCGCTAGGTGCTGCAGTGCGGGCCATCGAACTGGCGCGAGAGAGCGGTGCGGCGGTAACAGCGCTTCAGGTGACCGAAGCTGTACCGCTTTTGCACGAAGAGAGCGATGCTGAAGCACTGATCCTAAAGGGTGAGGATGCAACGCCTCTGGTTCAAGATCCGCTGGCGGTCGTGAAGTCTTACGGGCTGGCAAAGGGTGTCGGGGTCACGACTGTCCACAGGACGGGACCCATTACAGTTGAGATTCTTGCAGTCGCTAATGAGGTAAAGCCTGACCTCATCGTCGTAGGAGACTCTGGACTCAAGGGGCTGCGCAAGCTCTACTTCGGCAGTGTCGCTCGAGCTGTGGCGGAGAATGCACGCGGTGCGGTGATGATCGTCAAGAAGGACACGGTCGACGTCGCTGACATCGTTGCAACTCCCGTGGATGCACAGCCTGCCCCCGAAGTGGTCGCTCCCCCGAAGCTCCCCCCCGGAGCCCTGGCCAAGAAGCTGGCTTTCGCCGGCTCTCTTCTGGCAATCTTCACGGTGATCTACTTTGGATCAGCCCTTTTGGTATCGGTGCCTTTCAAGGATGTCGCGGCTACAGAGGTGCTTGGGGTTCCCATGGCCATCTGGGGCGGCTGGCTGGTAATCGTTTCCGGAGTGGTGATCACCCGGGTCTTTCTTGTAAAGATGCTTGACGAGGAGGCGGCAACGCGTGGATAACCCTATTGCCTTGATCATAGTAGTAGCGAGCGTCTTGCTCACGATGTACATAAGTTTGGCGAGTCGCTCCCACGGTCGGACTGCTGCCGCCTTCTACGTCGCCGATGGAAAGATTTCTTGGAGGCTCAACGGAGCTGCAATGCTCGGTGACTTTTGTAGCGCGGCCAGCTTCCTAGGGATCTCTGGAGCCGTTGCACTGGTCGGCATCGACGGCTGGTGGATCGGTCTTGGTTTCTTCGGCGCATGGATCGTCGTACTGCTTGCAATCTCCGGGCCCCTGAAAAGGACTGGTAAGTACACGATGGGTGACGTACTCACTGCTCGGTTCGGGCAGGAGAAGCAAGGAACCAGAATCATCGCAACTATCAGCACGTTGGTTCTGTGCACCCTGTATCTTGTGCCCCAGATGGTGGGCGCCGGGCACTTGTTCGAGCTTTTGCTGGGATGGGACTACCTCCCCACAGTGCTCGTCACCGGCTCACTGATGGCTATCTATGTGATCGTGGGTGGGATGCGTGGTACCACTTACAACCAGGCCGTCCAGGGTGTTCTGCTGTTCGGCGTCATGATCGTGATGCTCGTCTGGGTCAGCATCAGCCACTTCGGCGGTAACCCCTTGGCCATCTTTGACAAGAGCCAGGAGATGGTCCCGCCGATGGTCGTTTCCGAGGACATCGCTGCCGAGGTAGCGGGCACGGTTGATCCGGATCCCGCAACGGTTGTCTCCGATGTCAGAGCGGCCATGCCTGAGGCAGCCTCAGCTCTAACGCCCGGCGTCGAACTTCCCGACCTTGCGAACCAGGCGAGTCTTGTGCTCGGCTTGTTCCTAGGTGTCTTGGGCCTTCCGCACATCCTCATCCGCTTCTATACCGTCAAAGACGCTCATGCGGCTCGCAAGAGCGCTGAGCTGACGATCTGGGGACTGGCCGCTTTTTATGCCGCTGTGCTCATGGTGGGTCTGGCGGCGATGTACATCTTGTATCCGGCGCTTATCGAGCTGCTGGCGGAAGGCCAACGTGGTAAGGCCACAAATATGGCGGTTCCCATGCTAGGTCAGTACCTTGGCGGGGAGCTCTTGCTGGGACTCATCGCCGCCGGTGCGCTCGCTGCGATGCTCAGCACATCTGCGGGCTTGCTGATATCCGCAACAACCAGCCTCTCCCACGACCTGTACGCCTCGCTCCTTCGCCCGAACAGCACCGATCGTGAGCAGCTGATGTTCGCTAAGATCGGTGCAGGCGTACTAGCCTTGGTCTCAATCCTGCTATCGCTTTGGCTGCGAGACGAGAACGTAGGAGTGCTCGTAGCCATGTGCTTCGGTATCGCGGCGAGCACTTTTGCCCCTGCACTGGTGTTCGCGGTCTGGTGGGCGAGACTGACTCGGCAAGGTGTGGTCGCCGGTATGACGATTGGGCTAGTTTCGTCGCTGGCGTTCACGTTCGCGCAGTTCTTCGACGTGTCTTACCTGCTAGGGCTACCGGTTCTCGTGAACCCGGCACTCTACAGCGTCCCTGTCGCTGTGTTGACTACCATCGTGGTCTCGCTGGCAACCAAGGACACCGGTAAGACCGACGAGTTTCTGGCGACAGCCCACGGTGGCTGAGGAAGACTGCCCGTTAGCATAGGGTAAGAGTAAAGCCCCTGGCGACTCCGAGAGGAATCGTCAGGGGCTTTTTGCGTCTTGCTGGAGGTACGGTCGGCCGAGGTGAAGCTGACCTGATGAGTTTCATGGTGGGCCGTATAGGGGTCGAACCTATGACCTTGGGATTAAGAGTCCCCTGCTCTACCAACTGAGCTAACGGCCCATGACGCGTGTGGTGTCACTTGTACACCGTGTAAAGCGGCCAAGCATCCTCATGGATGGTTGCCGCGATATACCTGGGGTGGGCGACGGGATTCGAACCCGCGACCTTCGGAGCCACAGTCCGACGCTCTAACCTGCTGAGCTACGCCCACCATAGATGTCTGGCACGCCCGGAGGGATTCGAACCCCCGACCTAGAGATTAGAAGTCTCCCGCTCTATCCAGCTGAGCTACGGGCGCATCTCCTCGTCACATCCGGGTAAACACAAGGCGTTACAGTACCCGTGATGACGCTAAGTTGTCAATGGAGCGGCGGACGGGACTCGAACCCGCAACAATCAGCTTGGAAGGCTGATGCTCTACCAATTGAACTACCGCCGCACATGGTCGGGCTGACAGGATTTGAACCTGCGACCCTCTGCTCCCAAAGCAGATGCGCTACCAAGCTGCGCTACAGCCCGAAACCATCCCCTACGGCGACCGTCATCCCGACCGACGCCAGAAAGGGAGCATCGCCAAGTATATTGTTGTAGACCGCTCTCGTCGATAGTTTTGTTGCTGACACTTGTCTGATTTCGGTGATTCTCGGGCTTGCAGGGCTACTCGGCGGTTGAAATTGACAACTGTTGTCCGCTTTGGGAGCATCAGAGTCCGATGTTCCTCGATGTGATAGGAGCCTAAATCATGCCCGAGACCGGTTCTATCCTAGCCTGGACGTTCATTGACGAGTGCCCGATCCCGGGTGATATCAACGACCTGCTCGTTGAAGGCGAGACTCCAGTGGCCGCCTACAAGACCTTTCGCGACACTGCGATCTTCACGAGCAAGCGACTGATCGTCAGGGATGCCCAGGGCCTCAGCGGCAAAAAGGTCGAAGTGTACTCTCTGCCGTACTCCTCGATCATGATGTGGTCTTCCGAGAACGGCCGAGGGCTGCTCGACTTCACATCGGAGATGGAGCTCTGGACCCGTGTCGGCCACATCAAGGTCAATCTTCACAAGGGTATCGATGTGCGTCGCCTGGACAAGCTGATCTCTGAGGCCGTCCTCTGATCACGGTGGGTCGAATCTGATTCTGGTCCCAGAAGGAGCCCTGATGTCACGACGCCGCTCCGCCGTCCTAGCAACGATCATCGTGTTGATCCTCGCGGGAGTATCGGTTGCCCTGATTCACGATGACACAAGAAACGCTTTGCTTTCGCGCCTGCGAGGCGATCGCACCGTGGGCGATGTACTTGCGGCATACGGCCCGGCTGCGCGCGAGCGTCTAGCTCCCGCATTCGAGGCCGCCTCAGTCCCCTATCCCCCCGAACGCATCCTCTTCGCGGGCATCAAAGACGAAGAACTCCTTGAGGTGTGGGCTGCCGGCCCTGGGCAAGAGCTTCGGTGGATTGCGACATATCCCGTGCTGGCAGCGAGCGGTCAGGCTGGACCGAAGCTTCGCGAAGGCGACCGCCAGGTGCCCGAAGGCATCTACCGCATCATCGGCCTGAATCCCAACAGCGCCTTCCACCTGTCGATGAAGCTCGACTACCCCAACGAGTTCGACCTTGAGCAGGCCCACCGAGAAGGTCGCGAGAACCTAGGTGGCGACATATTCATACATGGCAGGGACGTGTCGATTGGCTGTCTTGCGATGGGCGATCCCGTCATCGAGGAGTTGTTCGTGTTGGCAGCTGATGTCGGCATCGAAAACGCGACCGTGGTAATCGCACCGTCCGATCCACGGGTGGCGCCTCTGTCGGCAGATATCGAGGGTGCTCCTGACTGGCTCCCTGTGCTCTACGAGATGATCACCGAGGCCTTCGAGCCTTTGGCGGTCGACGAGGAGCTCTAGGCGGTCTCCGCCATCACGCCTCAGTCAGCTGGGCCCGAAGCGCCGCCAACGCCGCGCCGCGATGTGAGATCGCGGTCTTCTCGGCGAGGGAGAGCTCTGCCATCGTGCGGCCGGGAATTGCGTCGGGCAGGAAGAGCGGGTCGTACCCAAAGCCTGCCTCCCCGCGTGGTGCGATGCCGATGTGGCCCTCGCAGGAGCCTTGCGCCACGAGCTCCGAGCCATCCTCGGCCGTCAGCACGATCACGCAGCGGAACCGGGCGCGTCGGCGGTCAGCGGCGAGGCCATCGAGTGCCGAGAGGAGCTTCTCGTTGTTGCGCGCATCAGTCGCGTCGTCGCCGGCGTATCGCGCTGAGCGAACGCCCGGAGCGCCGTCGAGGGCATCGACCTCGAGCCCAGAGTCGTCAGCGAGTGCCGCGCAGCCAAAAAGCTCGAAGGCAGCGCGGGCCTTGATGCGGGCGTTGGCGAGGAAGGTCTCACCGGTCTCCTCGGGCTCGATCCACACTCCGGCTCGGGCAGCCGCCACGAACTCGAATCCGACATCGGGCATTGCCGCCTGTATCTCAGTGACCTTGTGCGCGTTGCCGGTGGCCACTACGACTCGCCGAAGGGGCGCTGCGGTGTTGGGGCCCTGCTTAGAGCTCGAAGACATCGCCCTGGCCCTCTATGACGCGTCGCTGGAACGCCGCGATGCTCTCGATACCTGCCGTAGCCATGTCGAGCATTGAATTCAGGCGATCGCGGTCGAAGGGCGTCTGCTCGCCTGTGCCCTGCACCTCGATGAAGCGGCCTTCGCCGTCCATGACGACGTTCATGTCGATCTCAGCGGTCGAATCCTCGGCGTAGTCGAGGTCGAGCACGAGTTCGCCAGCGACCATGCCGACGCTCGTTGCCGCGACCTGGCCCAAGAGCGGGACCTCGGGGATTCTGCCAGCATCGCACCAGGTCGAAAGCGCGTCGTGCACGGCGAGGTAAGCACCGGTGACCGCCGCAGAGCGCGTCCCGCCGTCGGCCTGGATGACATCGCAGTCGACATAGAGAGTGACCTCGCCGCCTAAGGTGCGCAAATCGATGATCGAGCGCAGCGAGCGACCGATCAGGCGCTGGATCTCGTGGGTGCGGCCTTTGATGCCACCTGAGGTCACCTCCCGACGGCTGCGTGTGTGGGTCGACGCGGGCAGCAGCGAGTATTCGGCGGTTATCCAGCCCTGGCCCTTGCCTTTCAGCCACGGGGGCACTCCGTCTGTGATCGTCGCCGCACAGAGCACGCGAGTGTCTCCGAGTTCGAACATGCAGCTTCCGTAGGCATGCCGAAGGTAGCGTCTGGTCGCTTTGATCGGGCGCAACTGGTCGGGTCGGCGTCCGTCGGGTCGTGTCATGGTGTGTCTCCTTCTTCCAGGTCGTATGCGTCGAATTCGGTTGCGATCGAAACTTTGCCGCCGAAGGCCGCCTCGGCCTCTCTGAGCATCGCAGCCTTGTCGTTGGTCGGCCAGATATGCGAGAGGATCAGATGCTCTACCTGCGCCTCGCGTGCCAGCTCGCCAGCTTGGGCGGCGGTCAGATGGGCGGCGCGACCTTGGTAGCGCTGAGGCAGAGTCGCCTCAGCGATCAGAAGCGAAGCTCCGCGAGCTGCAGCGAGTGCGGCTGGGCCGGGTGCGGTGTCGGATGTGTAGCACACGCGTGTCCCGCCAGGGCCCTCGGCGATGAGCGCGAACGTCGGATCGACGTGCTCCACCAGGTGCGGGGTAATCGTCAGCTCGCCGAAGCGCACGGGCTTCTCGGCAGTGAGCTCGTGCACGACGAAGGCCTCGGCGAGCTCGTCCCGGCCGCGTTCGGAGAGCAAGCAGCCCATGCGTTCGAAGAGGCCGGGTGGCAGCCAGAGCGCGAGCGGGGCGAGCGGGCCTTGGGGGGCGTAGCGCAAAAGCGCGGCGAGGGCGTAGATGTCGAGGAAGTGGTCGGGGTGCTCGTGCGTGATGAAGACCGCGTCAAGAGTCGTGGGGTCCGCCACGGCCGCAAGGTTCGCGACGACGCCGTTGCCGCAGTCCATGAGGACGCGAACGTCGGCATGTTCGACTAGGTAGCCTGAGCACGCCTGACCGGGTCCTGCGTAAGACGCCGAGGAGCCCAGCACCGTCACTCTCATGCGACCCCCTCTCCGTCCGGCCCGAGCGTTGCGAGCATCGCGAGCGCGTCTGCCGACGGTAGGCTGGCGAGCGAGTCCAGTCCGACCTGCTCGACGGCTACCATCGGCCTCCTGAGGATCCGCGAGCCCAGGCGGTCGAACTCCTCGGCGGGGCCGGTGGTCGCGAAGCGGTGGGATGCGGGCGCGTCGGGGGAGGCGAGCTGTCCGCGGCGCCCGAGGTTGTCGGCGACTTCGCGCGCGGTCTCCTCGGCAGATGAGATCAGCTGGACGCCACGGCCGACGACCTGCCCGATAGCTGTTGCTAGCAGCGGAAAGTGCGTGCAGCCCAAGATCAGCGTGTCGATCCCGGAGCGCTTGAGCGGGTCGAGGTAGTCGCGCGCGATTGCGTGGAATGACGGGCGGATGAAGACTTCGGTGAGTTCGGAGAGGCGCTCTTCGACGACGCCCGGGCCCATGCGCAGTCCAGCTTCGACGACGTCGACGAACTTGGGCGTAGCCGCCGAGAAGACCGTCACGCCTGCATCCAGGGCGCGAACCGCTTTGCTGTAGGCCCCGGTGTCGATCGTCCCCTGGGTGCCGATGACGCCGACCACGCGGTTGACGGTCGCGTGGACCGCTGCGCGTGCGCCGGGCTCGATGACACCGATAACCGGAACGCCGAACGCCCGTTGCGCGAGCGCGAGGCCCGCCGCCGTGGCCGTGTTGCAGGCAATCACGACGAGCTTGACATCTTGGACGGTAAGCCACGTTCCGATTTCGAGTACGAATCGGCGAACCTCGCCAAGATCGCGTGGTCCGTAGGGGCACCGGGCGGTATCGCCCAGGTAGACAATCGACTCACCAGGCAGCTCATCCATGATTGCGCGAGCAACCGTAAGACCGCCAAGCCCGCTATCGAACACGCCGATCGGCCTGGAATCCATCAGGGCCTGCTTGCGATGAGGGCCACGATCTCCTCGGCGATCGTGTGGACCGGGAGTACCTTGTCGGCTGCACCGAGTCCGACGGCAGCTCCTGGCATCCCCCACACGGTGGATGTCTTCTCGTCCTGAGCGATGGTCGGCGCGCCCTTGTCGTGAAGCATCTTGAGGCCGGCGGCGCCATCAGCGCCCATACCGGTCAGAATGACTCCGAGGGCGTTGCGCCCCAGCGTCCTGGCAACGCTCTCGAGCAGAGTATCCGCCGACGGGATGTAGAGCTGTCCTGAGGTAGGCTTAGCAAAGCGCATCACGAGTCCATCCATCGCTAGGTTGGCGCCTGTCGGGGCCAGGTAGGCGACACCGGGCTCTGCGTTGCGCCCATCCGCGGCCTCGCGAACAGCGATCTTGCAGCCTGAATCGAGCCAGCCGACCAAGCCCGGGATGAAACCTTCGGCGATGTGCTGAGCGATCACCAGTGGGACGGGAAGGTCCTTAGGTAGACTGCCGAGTATCGTGAGCAAGGCAGATGGGCCACCAGTGGAAGAGCCTATCGCCACAAGTGAACAGCGACCGGGAGTCCCTGGCGCCACCGAAGGCTCCGCGCCCATTGGAGCGGGCCGACTCCGTCGACCCCTGATATGGGTGATGACCTTGATGCGGGCCAAGACCTTGACCTTGCGGATGATGTCCAGGCCGATCGCTTCGAGGTGCGCCCAGTCCCTGGGTTCGGGCTTCTTGAGCACCTCGAGTGCGCCCATTTCAAGTGCATCGAAAGCGCGGCCCATTCCTTCGCCGTAGACTGAGGATGAGACCACCAAGATGGGGGTCGGAGTGTAGGCCATGATCTGCTCGGTCGCTTGTAGGCCATCGCACCGGGGCATGTGGATGTCCATGGTCACCAGATCGGGACGCAGGCGGGCCACCTCTTCGACAGCTTCAAGTCCGTCCTTGGCGGTGCCGACGACCTCGATGTCGGGATCGGTGGAAAGAATCTGCGAGAGCATCTCCCTGGCCAACGCCGAGTCATCGACAACCAGCACCCTGATGGGAGTGGGTGAGCTCAATTGACTTCCCCTTCGCTCATCGCCGATTCACCTGATCAAGCGCTCGACGGTGTCTAACAAAGTGTCCTGATTGAACACCGACTTGGTGATATAGGCATCGGCGCCGGCCTCAACGCCTTCCGCCTTCTCTTCATCGCGCTCGAGCGAGGTGACTATGATGACCGGGATGCTCGATAGGTTGGGATCGGCTTTGATCGCACGCGTCAGCTCGAAACCGGTCATGTTCGGCATCTGGACGTCCGTGACCACTGCATCGACCTTCAGGCCCTCCTGGAGTCTGGCGAGGCCCATTGCGCCATCCATTGCGACCTCGACCTCATAGCCCGCTGCCTCGAAGATGGAGCGCTCGAGCTCTCGTGTGGTGAACGAATCCTCGCAGATCAGCACTTTGGCGGGTCCAGTTCGAGTTTTCTCCTCGGCGGCAACATGACTCTGCCGTGAGCGGCTGCGTGCCCAGTCCATGAGGTCGGGGACGTTGAGGATCGGTACGATCTCGCCTGCCCCCAGCACCGTAACACCTGCGACGTTATCGACCTTGCGCAAATGCGACCCAAGAGGCTTGATGACTATCTGCTGCTCGCCGACTAGCGCATCGACGACGAACCCGATCCTGTGTCCGGAAAACCCGATTGTCGCTATCGGGATCTTCTTGCCTTCGTGTCCGCGATGAGCGACACCTAGCACGTCGCCGAGGCGGACAAGCGGAATGGTCCTTCTCTGCCTTCTGATGACCTCGCGCCCTTCGGCGCTGATGATTTCGTCGGAGGTCACCCGCAACGTCTCTTCGATGCTGCTTGTGGGGAGTGCGAAGACCTGCTCGCCGACTCGCAGCAACAGTGCCCTGATGATCGCTAGCGTAAGTGGCATCGTGAGACGGAAGACCGATCCCTTGCCCAGCTCGGTCGTGACATCGAGGGAGCCCTTGAGTTTCTCTACAATGAATTCGCGGACTACGTCCATGCCGACACCGCGACCAGAGATCTCGGTGATTATTGCGCTTGTGGAGAACCCCTTGTCGAAGATTAGGTATGTGGCCTCACGGTCCGACATGGCCGCAGCCTCGTTCTCGGAGATATACCCTTTGCGCACTGCCGCTGCCTTGACTTTCTCCGGATCGATTCCCGCGCCATCATCGGCTACTTCGATGACGATCCTGTCCCCCTCTTGATGCGCCGTCATCTTGATCGTCCCCTTAGGGGGCTTCCCGGCGGCTATCCGATCTTCCAGGGGCTCAATTCCGTGATCGACTGCGTTGCGCATGATGTGGATGAGTGGATCGTTGATCTCCTCGAGAACCTTCTTGTCGAGCTCCGTGTCGCCACCCTCGATGATGAGGTCCACGTCCTTCTTGAACGACCGGGCAAGATCACGCATAGCGCGAGGGAACGTCTGGAAGACGGTCGACACGGGGAGCATCCGAATGCGCATCCCCTGCTCTTGGAGGTCTGCGACCACCATCGATGCCCGCGCTACATCCTCGTTGAAGTTCTTGAGGAGGGCTGCCTGGTCTCTTCGGCGATCCGCCAGCTGTGCGTCCATCCGACTGGATTCCTCCACAAGCATGGCCATGACTTCATCGTCGAGTTCAAGTGAGGTCAGGTGAGCCTTGATGCGCACCCACGTCTGCCCTATCTGCTGCAGTTCGCTGACTCCCTGCCTGAGTTCTACAAGCTTCTGCTCCTCTTTGATCTGCGAGATGACTACTTCGCTGATCAAGTTGAGCAAGCGGTCCACCTGTGAGGTCTTCACCCTGATGGTCTGTTGTACCTTGACCTGAAGCTTGTCGTCGCGCTTGGCTTCGACGCAAGTGCCGACCTCGTCGTCTTGGTCGTCATCGGCGTTGCCTAGCGCATCTTGCGACTCGATGGTCGTTGCAGTACTGGGCTCTTCCTTGGACGAGTCGCCTCGCGGGGCAGCGGCTGTGCCCGTCGCCTGTGTGGCGGCCTCGGGATTGGCTGCGGCCGCGGTCAACTTCGCTTGGAGAGCCTCAAGGTCTAGGAGGTCATCGGCGTTCTTCCCGCCGTTGTCTGCAAGGTAGAGGATGGCATCGAGAGCCTCGAAGAAGTAGTCGCTTAGAGCCTGGGTGTATGACATCTCTTTCGAGGCGACCTTCACCATGATGTCTTCAAGGCGGTGTGCGATGTCGGATATCTCGAGCAGTCCAACCATCCGAGAGGAACCCTTGAGCGTATGGGCATCGCGGAGCATCCTGTCGAGGATCTCTCGGCTGTCAGGATCTGCCTCAAGGGCGATGACGTCCTCGTTGAGACGCTGAAGTAGGTCCTGGGCTTCCTCTTGGAATTTGGATATGAATGCACTTCGGTCGAATTCGACCATCCGTCATCTCCTTGTGGGCGACTGAAAGCTAATCGATGATCCGGAACGCTGCGCCAATCTGGCTCGACTCTTTGGCGATCGTGGATAGGTGCTCAGCGGTTGCGGCTACCTGCCGTCCGCCGGCCGCAGTCTGTTGAGCTACCGCCGCAACTTCGCGCATCACGCGTACGACCTGCTCTGTTGCGCTCTTCTGTTGTTGAGTGGCAGCCGATATCTCCTTGGCAGCGATAGTGGTCTGTTCAATCATCTCGAGGATCTGCTCAAGCGATTCTCCGGTGACATGCGCAAGCTCCACGCCGTTTTGCACCTGCTTCATCTCCTGCTCGGTCGCGAGCACAAGCTCATTGGCGGAGCTTTGTATCTCGGTCATGATGTGGGATATCTCGCCTGTGGAATCCACCACCGATTCGGCAAGCTTACGAATCTCGATAGCAACTACCGAGAACCCTTTCCCCGCCTCGCCAGCCCGCGCTGCCTCGATGGCTGCGTTGAGAGCCAGTATCTTGGTTTGATCCGCAATGGAGTTGATCATCCCGAGGACCTGCCCGATCTGCTGACTGCGCTCACCCAAAAGTAGAATCTTGTTCGCCGACGACTGGCTGTGTGCCTTGATGTTCTCCATGGCAGACAGCGAGTTGAACACCGCTTGCTGGCCCGATTCAGCACTGCCGAGGGAGGCCTCGGCCATGCTCACGACTTGATTCGCGTTGTCGGCGATCTGCCGGTAGGTGGCGGCCAGCTCCTCCATGGTCGCGGTCGTCTCGCTGATCGAAGCTGCCTGCTCGGCGGAGCCCGAAGCCTGCTGCTCCGTTGCGGAAAGGATATCGTGGGAGGATTGCGCCAGACGGGAGGATGATTCGTGGCTCTGACGTATGAGGTAGACGATCAGGTCGAGCATCTGATTATAGGATTTCGCCAGAACACCGAATTCGTCCACCGACTTCACGTGGACCTTATGTCCGATCTCACCCTGACAGGAGGCCCTGACGCTCTCGACCACAAGCTTCAGGGGGGCCATGAACCGCTTGCCAATGGCGTAAAAGAGCCCGAACCATACAACGCCGATTGCTATCATCACGCCCGCAAGGGTCAGCAGTCGATCGAACATGTCGGGAATCAAGTGACGGTAGTCACTGAATATCCAAAGCGCTATGAACAGTTGCAGCAACGAGAACGCGCCAAACAAGAGCATGTTGACGAGCGAGTACTTGTAGAGAAAGTTGCCCCTGATGGAATTGACGAGCTTCTTCATCTTGCTGCCTCCCTGGCAATGATCATTTCGCAGAGCCTATCGGTACAAGGACACTGTTAGCATTGACGACTCCAATAAGCCGCTCCTGATGATATACCGAGCCGATGATGAACTGCGCATTCACCCTATCGATTATAGATAGCGGTGGCTCGATGTTCTCCTCGGCGACCTCGATGATGTCTCCGATCTCGTCCACCACAATGGCCGTCACCACCTCTTCATTCTGGATGACCACAGCTGGTGCAGTTACGGCACCCGGAACGAACTGCCCGAGCCCCATCAACTTCGCTATGTCTGTCACAGACACCATCTCTCCTCGGATGTTGACCACACCTAGGATCGAGGCGGGTGTGCACGGGATCGCAGTGACCTCATATTCGCGATATATCTCGCGGACGTCCTCGACTTTGACCGAGTACCACTCATCGCCCAGACGGAACAAGAGCAGTCCGACAAGAACGCCGGTAGCCTCATCGATGCCCTCGTGGGCCAGCGACTCGGCGCGCCTGCGCAGCGTCGCAGCGACATCATCGGCCCACTCATCTTTGCCCGTAGGTTGACGCATATTCACTTGCCTTCACGATTCCTATCTGCCCCCGCGAGGAGCAATCCCTCCACGTCGAGCAAGACTACCAGCTCTTCGTTCAATCGGCAGACGCCTAACATCACGTCGGCCAGCGGGTGAAGCGCGGGAGCCGGTGACAGCGAACCTTCCGGCAATACGACCACATCGTCGACCTCATCGACTATCATCGACACGAACCCGTCTGCGACTTTACATATAATCATCGGAGTGTCGATATCGTAGGGCCGAGGAGATAGTCCCAGAAACTCGCGAAGGTAGAAGACGGGAATCACAGCTCCGCGAAGGTTCATCATCCCGACCGCCAAGCCCTGCTGGGTCTCGGATTGCGAGAACTCTACCACCTGCTGGATCTCCTGGACCACCTGGATGGGCAAGCAGAATCTTGACTCGCCTAGCCGAAAAGCCACTACTTGTTGGATGTCTCCGCTCAACGCTGCGGGAGTGACGGGATTAGCGACTGCCTCGTGGTTCTCTGATCGCGACATCGGTAGTGGACGCTCCCGTCAGCTCGATGGTTGTGAGAATCGCAAGACTCTGTCGAACTCCTCCGGGCTCACGCGCCCTTCGGCGACTCGCGCAACACCCGATGCAAGCATAGATCGCATGCCCGCCGCCCGTGCAGCCAGGGAAATATCTTCGGCAGTGGCGCCCCTGGCGATGGGAACACGAACCTGCTCGGTGAATGGCAGGACCTCGAAGATTCCGGTCATCGACTGGAAGCCGGAGCCAGCGCAGGCGGGACAGCCCGCGCCTTTCATCAGAGTCGCGTCTGTGGGCAGGCCCGGGAGGATGTCACTGGAGCCCGCGGCGACCGGCCCGGTGCAGTGCGGACAGTTCAGCCTGACGAGACGCTGCCCCACGCCGAGCGTGAGGGCCGACGCGAGGGAGACGGGCTCTGCGCCCAGATCAAGCATCCGGCGTACACCGGACACGATGTCGCCTCCCGAGAACGATGCGATTACCAGTTTGCCAAGAGCCGCCGCTTCGACGGCCAGATGGATATCTTCGACGGATTGCATCGGGTCTATGGCCATGACGTCCGTGTCTTGACGCATCCCGGCCGCAAAATACGCCGCAGCCCCGACCGGCGCTCCCGGATTGACCAGAACCTGCGCGACCGACGGGATCTCGTACTCGATGGATCTCTCCACGGAGTAGACCGTCTTGCCGACCTGGGCGGCGTGCTGCAGAAGCGCATAGTAGGTCGAAGAGCGACCCCCGGCTACGGGAGCGCAAACGAGCAGGATTCCTCGGCCACGCTCAACCATGGCATGCAGTGCGCGGGTCTCGGCCTCGTTCATGCCCAGCTCGGAGAGCCCTCGTGGCTGCGACCGGCCGCTACTGAGAGAGACTACCATGCGCTGTCCGGCAATCGTAGGCACCGCCGAGACAGTGATGATCATGTCCCTATCGCCGAGATGTGCCTTGACTCGACCTAAGGCTGGCCTTGAGGCTTGCACTGACGTCAGCTTCGCGTAAGACTTGATGCCATCCACCAGTGCTCCTTGTAGCGACAGTGGCGCACTGGCGATCTTCTCGAGTTTTCCAGCAATCCTATAGACGAGGAAGAAGTCTTCTTTGTAGGGCAGCAGGTGGATCCTATTGGCGCCCCTGCTGACCGCATTTGCGAGTATGTCCGAGACCAACACTGCGACTTTTGCCGGGTCGGCGACTGCCAAGACGTCGAGGTCGATGGCTTTGGAACCCGTCGGTATTTCGGCCTGAACTACCTCCTCGATGGTAGGTGCGGCTTCGACGATTGGGTCAGGGGCCTGGACGACCATAGATGATTCATCGGCGGGCATTTGGGAAACTTCTGGCGCCGCAGCATCGAAGAAATCGGCAACATCGATCACCGAATCAAATTCGCTCATGGGGTCATCAAAGGTCTCCTCGGCAGAGCGATCGATGATGACCGGAACCTCGAGTTCGGGCAAAGAGTGGGCGGACACTCCGTAGTTGAGCTCTATGGCCGTAGAAACTGAGACAGGATCGGCGAGGACAGCTTCGACCTCTAGTCCCAGAACTGAGGATATCTCGTCTAGCTGGAAGACATCGACTGCCTCACCCACGGCAACTGTCAGCATGCCTTCAATCTCGAATAGCGGGAGTATCTTGTATGTGAACGCCAGTTTAGCCGGAACCAGCTGGAGCGCCTCTTCATCCGGGGCATAACTCGAGAGCTCCACCCTGGGGATGCCCAGCTCGCTTTCGAGGACGCTCTCGAGATCCAGCATCGAGACCAATCCTCGCTGCACAAGCATGTCGCCGACACCCAGGCCGCCAGTGCTCCCGGCCTCGGTGACGCTTGCGACCTGCTCGCTGGTCAAAAGGCCGGTGTCTGCCAGTGCTGCAAGCACCTTCGAGGTGATCGACTCGGTCATCTTATTGCCTACCCTTGCACCTTGGAGAGCTCTTCGGCCACTGCTTTTAGCAGGTGCTCAGGCTCGATGGGCTTGGTCAGATACTGATTGGCGCCTGTCCTGATGCCAGTCGCCATGGCCGCCTCTTCGGTCTTGGCTGTGAGCATAATGATTGGAATCGCCTTGTACTTGGCGTCAAACTTCAGGAGTCGGCAGACGCGGTAACCATCAAGTTTGGGCAACATCACGTCCAGCAGGATGAGGTCGGGCATCTCGGCGCGTGCTTTTTCTAGGGCCTCGGCGCCATCGACCGCCGTGATAACCTCGTATCCCCCTGATTGTAGAATCGCCTTAATCATCTCCAGGATGGTTGGGCTGTCATCGACAGCCAGGATTCGACTACTGGCCATTGTCCCTGCTCCCCTCTTCGAGAAGACGTCGTTGCTGCTCCGGTTCGAATAATTCCACACTTGGCGACCTCATCAGATACTCCTTCGACACTCTACCAGACTGCGCTCAACGGTACTGGTCAGAAGATCCAGCCTGAATCCACCCATGAACTTCACCCAATCGCCCTCGGGGTTCTCATACAGAGCCCTGAGGGTGAGTTCATACTCCTTGCATGCGTCCTTCATAGCACCGGTCGAGCGATACAGATTCCCGAGGTTCAGGTGCGCCAAAGCAAAGCCGGAATCGATATAGATTGTCCGCTTGAACTCCGAGATCGCAAGGGTGCGCTCATCGCGCCGGAGATGAATAATGCCGAGGAGATAGCGGGCCGGCGCCATCAGGGGATCGATGGCAATAGCCTTGCGGCACTCATCGTAAGCAGCCTCCAGGTTGCCGCTGTCGGCCCAAGCATTCGCAGCAAGCAGATGGGCCATGGCGTTCCTAGGCTCGACTTCGAGGATCTTCGAGGTCAACTCGAGTACCTGTGAGTGGCCGCCCACAATCGATGCCTCTTCAGCCTGCTTTTGAAGGGAAGCGACGTCAACTTCGGGACGCCTACTCACTCGCTCAGGCTGACGGGCCAAGGCACGCTCCTTCTGGAGAGTGGCCCTCTCTGCGCCCATCCTCGCCGAAAGTGTCGTCAGTTTGCGCGACTGCGGCTTGCGGTACAGGAAGACGCCGCCGACTTCAATGGGTTCGAACTTGTCGGAAACCGTGGTCAACGTCTCGGAGTGTCCGATGAACAGATAGCCGCCGGGATTGAGGGAGTCGAAGAGGTTCTGGACGACTCTCCGGGTCGATTCCAAGCGAAAGTAGATGGTGACGTTTCGGCAGAAGATTATGTCCCAGTTGCCCATGAGAGCAATCGGATACGGTTCCTTGATCAGGTTGTGGTACTGGAAGTTCACCGCATTACGAGGACCTTCGGCGATGCGAACGCCCTCGCCTGAGGGAACGAAATGCCTATTTATGATGGCTTGCGGAAGATTAGAGACGCTCTTTGCGGGGTACTCGGCCTTCTTTGCCCTGAGTAGTGCGCTTGTGGATACGTCGGTTCCCATGACCTCGACGGTGAACCCGAATGCCTCCAAGCCTGAATCGATCAGGTTCATGGCGATGGAGTAGGGCTCTTCCCCGGTGGAGCATCCCGCCGACCATGCGCGGAATCGGCGATCGGAGGGCGCCTTGTGGGCAAGCAACTCGGGGACGACGCTGGTTCGCAGGGCATCGAATTGCTGGGGGAAGCGGTAGAAGCTCGTCTCGTTGATGGTGACGAGGTTCATGAGCTCGTTGAACTCGTTGTCACTTGATTTGAGGAGGGCGAAGTACTCATCGAGCGACATGTGCCCGTGTCGAGTGGCACGAGTCACCAGCGAGACCCGCAGGGAGTCGAGCTTCTGTTCCTCCAAGAAAATCCCTGAGTGCTGGTTGATGTAGTCGCGAAACGCAGTGAACTCAGTCGGAGTCAGATCCTTGGGAATCTCCTCTCTGCCGCCGATGTTCACCGCTACTCTGCCACCAGCCCTGATTCGGATTCCCCGACCTTGTCGATGAGCCCGGCAGCGTGCATGCCGAATAGAATCTTGGAGGTCTCGAACTCCGTGTAGCCGGTGATCTCCACCAGCTCTTCGACGGAGCGTCCGCTGTGCATGAAGCACAGCAGCATCCACTCTTTTGGCTTGAGGTGGATCTCAAGCGACTTGTCCCCCGGGGTGCTGGACATGATGAACCTCGAGTCCGGGCCAGATATCTTCTGACGGATCTTGTTCCAAAGCTCCAGTCGCCTGGAGGACTCCATGATGATGTTCTCGACCGAGACCGAGATGCCGATGTCCTCACCGTCACAGACCTCGTCCGGCTCGAAGCGCAGGTCGCCTTCTTCCCACAGGAAGAGGTCGAACAGAGTGTCGTTGATCTGATCCTGGATGAAGCTCTCCAGCACCTTGCCCTCGAGGTAGCCCTCGTCGACAAGTATCTGTCCCAGCCTGCGATCCGCCTTCTCCTTCTTCTGGATCTTCTGCAGGCCGAGTGCCTGCCTAAGCTGCTTCTCGGAAATCACGTCGGCGCTTACCAGCCGCCTGCCCAGTGACTCGCGATTCCAGTTGCTCGAAGCGAAGAAGACGCGTCCCTTCTTGAAGCAGATGCGACCCTCGGCCGCGTCCTTGGTCATATAGAGGGTGCCCGTCTTGCGCCCGGAGGCGAGCAGCCGGAACATGTCTTCGAGAGAGAAATCTTTGAGGTTGCCCTCAAGCGCCACGTAAACCCCTTCGCCACTCGCCGCGCAAATCGCACGCAGCCTACTGATCTAAGCAGAGTCGACACAATTCTAGCTTTGTCGTCTACCGCCTAATCCTAGCACGAAGGGGCGGTGCGTTACAGATGCACAGCGTGGCTCATTCGGCGGTTTTGGCGGTCGTTGCTTCGGTGGTGAGGCCAGATATCTTCGCAGGCCAGCCGAGGATGGGGTCGAGGGTCCGGGGCAGGATGATTCCCGGCAGGAACCCGACAACGGACGCAGCCGCCCATATCATGGCCGAAGCGGTTCCGACGGGCCGCTTTGCGATCCCGAGGTCGAACAGGTACATGCCCACCGTCCTTCCCCACAGCGTGACAGAGATCGCGAGGTAGAGCGCGTGCACGAAGACCATGGTGGCGAGGATGATCGCCACGAAGACCGGGATCGGCACCGCGGCTCGGATCGTCGGGAAGGGCAGCAGCAGCACCGCCGCGAGTATGGCGATCACGCCATCCACGCCATGGGCGATCCTGACCCTGGCGAGATCGGCAGCGCCGGCTGACTCGAAATCCTTGAACTTACCCACAGCACACCCCTGTCACACGATAGACCGGAAGACCGAGACCGCACGGGCGAGCCCCTGCAAATCGGCAGGTGTCATCATACCACCGTCATCGGCGATCAAGATGCCGGGTCGCAGTGCCAGTTCACGCACCCTTTCGGCGAGTCGCCCGGGTGGTTCGTAAGACGCTGACAGCACCCGCGTCTCCAGCCCGCCGAGCACGCCCATCCCTGCACTCGCGGCCGCCTGTGAGAAGCAGTCGAATGCGGGGTCGGAAAGCCCGCCGGGGTGCACCGCGATGAACCCTCGCATGCGAGCCGCCGAAAGGGCCCACCGGAAGTCGCCGTCGGAGTGGAGGGCCGCAAGCACGCCGTCCTCGTTGGCGATCTGAGCGAGCTCGCCCAACAGCGGCAGCATGCGCTCGAGCGCGAAGTCGGGGGCGACGAGCGGGCCGTTTGCGCCCGCCATGTCCTCGGCGATGAGGATCGCGGCTGCGCCCAGCGAGGCTCCTCGGCGGACCTGTTCGCGCAAGGCGGGGATCGCGGCTTGCATGTCGGCTGACAGCCCGTCGGGATCAGCGGCGGAGTCCCGCAGCGTCTCGAGCCAGCCTCGGCGGTGCGCCACCTCGCCGAAGGGGCCGCTCACGACCCACACCGGTGCGGTACCTGCGGCCGTCACGCGGTCGAGTGCCTCGGCGGCCCAGGGTTCTGCGGCGGGAATGAACCCGAAGTCGAGCCCGATCCGCTCGCAAGCGGCCGCCATCACTGACGCTTCGGACCCGCGGCCCCAGCCCAGCTCTCTGGCAGCGGCGAGGGGCAGGAAGGTAGCGCCGATTGAGCCCGAAGGATCGCCAGCACCGGGCAGCAGCGCCTCGCGAAGTCGCTCGACCGCGACTCTCACCTTACCTGCGACCCCGTCAGACTCGCTCGCAGACGCTTGGCCAGCACGAGCGTGACCACCATAAGGCCCGCGGCGATGGCGAGCGCGACCCCGAGCTCCATCCAGACACCGGCAATCGAGTCGCCCATGATCGACACCTGCCAGATCGGCTCGATGACCCAGTACAGCGGGAAGAGCTTGGCGATCCACTGCGGCCACTCGGGGAAGATGTAGAAGATCGCCGGGGCGAAGAGCAGGATGCCCGCGCCCTTGATGATCGCGAACATCATGGTCGCGTCCTTGGCGATCACAGCGACAAGAAGCCCGATCGTCGACACCAGCATCGCGCCGACCAGTAGCACCACCATGACCTCGAGCGGCTGCGGCCCCAACGCGCCGTTGAGCAGGAGCGTCATCCCGCTCATCGCAGTCGCCAGCGTCACGCCGAAGATCCACTTGCTCACCAGGATCTCGCTGAGTGTCACCGGTGTCACCAGAACCGCCGAAAGCGTGCCGGCCTCCTTCTCTTCGACCAAACTCGACGAGGGCACGAACACACCGGAGATCACCAGCGCGTAAAAGACGATCACAGGAATCAGCCGCACCCCGATGGGAAGCCCTTCCTCGCCGAAGGAGACCACCCGGACGTCGACCGGCGGAGGTCGCTCTTCGATTCCTCGGATCGAATCGAGGGCCGTTACTGCGAGGATGACCCGGTTCGAGGCCAGGCTCTCGCCCGATATCCAGAAGTCGAGAGGCGGCTGTTCGCCCGCGCGCACCATCTCATCGAAATCAGCCGGAAGCACGAACCCGACATCGAGGTCGTTGGCCTCGACGAGTTCCCGCAGCGTCTGCGCGTCTTCTGGGCGCGTCAGCTCGATGCCGTCCATCTCGGCTATCGCTTGCGTGACCGCCGAGTCGCCCGCATCGACGATCCCCAGGCGCGGCTTGGGCGCGAACAAGTCGCCGAAAGCGAACTGGAACACGATGGTCAGTATGATTGGCAGAATGATCATGTACATGAACGGCATGGAGCGCGGCCCCAGCGCGAAGTCCTTGCGTAGCAATCTTGCTATCCGCCGAAGGCTCATAGTGAGTGCACCTTCCTCCTCAGCACCACGAGGCCCACGGCGTAGAGCGCCAGGCCCCAGGCCAGGGCCATCAGCATCGACGGCCAGACGTCGGCCAGAACCGCATCGTAAACGGTCACGCCCACGATCACGTCGAGCAGGGGCCATGTCGGCAGGAAGGTGACCCACGTGGCGGCCGACCCGGGAAACAGGATCGCGAACGCCGGGATCAATAGCGGGACGGTGAATCCCATCGTGTAGAACACCTGCCCCATGAAGTCCTTCCCGGCGGCGCCAGCCACCATGGCCAGACTCGTGAAGATGAGGGCGCCGATCAGCATCGTCAGAGTGAGCGGGAGCCAGTTCGCCGAAGTGAACGCACCCAGCACAAGGAGCACGAACATTCCCTGCACGAACGCGAGCCCGGAGCCGAAGATCGTCTTGGCGGCCAGCATGTCGGAAACGCGAGCGGGCGTGACGAGCACTGCCGAAGCGGTGCGCTGCAAGACCTCGACGGAGATCAGCGAGGCCAGCGCGAAGGACTCCATGAGCAGGATCATCAGCGCGAACATCGGTAGCATGCGATCACGCAGCGGGATCTGGTCGCCCATGCGATCGGGCCCTAAGATGATGAGGTCCTCGGCAGGGAAACGCACGGGTAGCTCCTCGCCTGCAAGCTGCCTCGCGATCTCGCGGATGAAGCCCGACATCGCGGCCTGCACCTCGTCCGGGACGGCGGCCTGCGAGTAGACGGTGACCTCGATGTCCCGCTCGCCAGCAAGCACGCGCTCGACGAAGTCGGGCGGGACAGCGACCCCGATCTGCACTTCATCGCCGCTCTCGATGGCGGCCGCCATCTCCTCGGCGGTGTCGAACTCCGTAAGGATGAGGCCCTGCTCCTCGGCCAGGCGCGGCGCATCACGCAGCTCGGCGATGCTCGCCTCGGGGACGCCAAGCGCGGCCAGGGACTCTGCGCTCGCCTCGACCAGCGTCTGGACCGACGGCGAGAGCCCAACCGTGATCGTCTCATCCACGG
>JAMDCK010000017.1 GCA_023488435.1 Actinomycetota bacterium | reverse complement strand
GTAGTGTTGCTTCTGGCGCTGCTTTCTCAAACGGTCGGATTCAATCGGAAGCAGGCCATGACAGTGATGATCGCATTCGTCGTTGTCACGGGTATACTCGGAGCTGTCCCCACGCTCGTAGGGGGAATGCTCATGGGCGGAATGATGTGAGAACAGGATGGAGGCTATGTGGAGGGCCGCTTCACGGACCCGATCGTTGCGATAGACGGAAACAGCCTTCTGCACAGGGCTTTCCACGCCTTGCCTCCCACGATGACCGCACCGGACGGCCGGCCGACCAACGCCGCATTCGGTTTCATCTCCATGCTACTCAAGATCGTCCAAGACCTCGAGCCACAAGGAGTGGTGGTGGCTTTCGACCGAGGGCGCCCCGCGTTCCGGGAAGAGGCTCTGGCCTGCTACAAGGCGCATAGGCCCAAGACCCCCGATGAGCTTCGAGTGCAGTTCCCGATGATAAAGGAACTGCTCGAGGCGCTTGCAGTGCCGGTGATCGAGGCCGATGGCTGGGAGGGCGATGACGTGCTGGGCACGATTGCGCGACTCGCCGAGGAGCTCGGTGCCCAAGCCCTGCTGGTGACCGGGGACCGTGACGCACTCCAGCTCGTCAGCGATCACGTCAAGGTCGTCACCACACGCAAAGGCATCGCAGATATCGTCATCTACGACTCGTCTGCAGTGTTGGAGCGCTACGGAGTGACCCCTGAGCAGATACCGGATTATCTCGGCTTGAAGGGTGATACCTCGGACAACATCCCCGGGGTCAAGGGAGTTGGCGAGAAGACCGCCGCCAAGCTCATCGCCGAGTATGGAACGCTGGAGGCCGTTCTTTCGGCGGCCGGGTCGATCAAGGGCAAGCTTGGCGAGAATCTACAACTTTACGCCGAGGACGCGCGTGTCAGCCGTCTGGTCGCGACGATCCGCCGAGACGTGCCTATCGATCTCGACCTGACCTCGGTGAGCTGGGGCAAGTTCGACCCAGCGCGCGTTGCCGAGGCTTTCGCGGCGCTGCGCTTCTCGCAGGCGGTTATCGGCCGAGTGCTCGCCAGCGGGCATCAGGATGCTTCGGCGTCGATGGCGGGCGTCAAGCCTGCGGCTCCGACCGACGTCTGGCGGCAGACCGCCTCGCAAGCAACGACCGGGCTCGTGGCACAGTGGGCCGCTACCGATGGGTGGCTCGGCATCGCGTTCGACGACGGCACCTGCGACTCACTCTTCGCGTCCCGATGCGATCTTGCCCTCGCCGACCCTACCCGCCGAGAAGTCACGCTCGTGACCGGCGATGCTGCCGAGGGCGCGCTGACCGCGTTACTCGGCGGTTCGGCACGGATCGCTTGCGGGGACTGGAAGGCCACGGTGCACGCACTTTGCCCGCCGGAAGCGGGTGGGAGCTTCGATGCGGCCATTGAGGCGTTCGGGCCAGAACGGACTTTCGATTGCGGGATCGCGGCCTATCTGCTCGAGTCGAACCGCAACTCGTATCAGCTCGATGCGCTGGCCGCAGACCTACTTCCCGGCCACATCCCGGCTGGTCCTGGGCGTGAAAACATGGCCAGCCATGAGTCACGACTCGCCGCGGAGGTCGCCCCCATACTTGCGTCTCGGTTGCATGAGGATGGTTCGGCGGATGTGTTCGAGCGCATCGAGATGCCGCTGGTCCCGATACTCTCGCGCATGGAGCGGACCGGAGTGGGTCTCGACACGCAGGTCCTGCTTGAACTCGGCGAGGAGGTCGCCGGGCGCCTCGAGGGAATCGCTACCGCCATCTACGGGTATGCTGGCGGCGAGTTCTGCATCGACTCGCCCAAGCAGCTCTCGGAGGTGCTCTTCGAGAAGCTCGGCCTGCCGACGCAGAAGCGCAAGAAGACGGGCTATTCCACCGACGCCAGCGTGCTCGCGGCACTCGCGCCCATGCACCCGATCGCGGAGGAGGTAGTCGCATATCGCGAGCTCGCCAAACTCAAGTCGACGTATATCGATGCTCTGCCAGCGCTGGTCGCAGCCGACGGACGGATCCATACCACCTTCAACCAGACCGTCGCAGCCACCGGTCGTCTCTCCAGCAGCGCGCCGAACCTGCAGAACATCCCGGTGCGCACCGAGCTAGGTCGCCGCATCCGGGCAGCATTCGTTCCGGCGATCGAAGGCGATTTGATCGTGGCCGCCGACTATTCGCAGATCGAGTTGCGGATCCTCGCTCACCTGTCGGGCGACCAGGGGCTGATCGAAGCGTTCACCGATGGCAGGGACTTCCACGCGGTGACGGCCTCGCGCGTCTTTGGCGTGCCGGTGGAGGATGTGCCGCAAGGGTATCGGGCGAAGGCCAAGGCCGTGAACTTCGGCATCGTGTATGGCCAGAGCGCTCATGGACTCGCCGACTCGCTCAAGATCGGGCACGGCGAGGCGCAGGACATGATCGACCGCTACTACGCGGCGTACCCCCGTGTGCGGGCGTATCTCGATGAGACCGTCGCCTCGGCGCACAGGCTGGGCTATGCGAGCACGCTGTTCGGGCGTAAGCGACGGATCCCCGAGCTCAAGAGCCCCAACTTCAACTTGCGCGCCTTCGGTGAGCGCACCGCGATGAACCACCCCATGCAGGGAACCGCCGCCGATATCATGAAGCTCGCCATGATTGAGGTCGACCGCAAGCTGCGCGAAACCAAGCTCGAAGCACGGATGCTGCTGCAAGTCCACGACGAACTCGTCTTCGAGTGCCCCGCCCAGGAACTGCAAGCGCTCACCACACTTGCCGAAGAGGCGATGGCGGGCGTGGCCGAACTCGCCGTTCCGCTAGAGGTGGGAGTGGCCGCAGGCAAGAACTGGGCAGTGGCGAAGTAGGATGAGGAACGGCGGCCAGAGTTGCTTCCCGGCGGGGTATGATATAATATCATACTCGGAGGTGTAAAATGGGTCGGTCAAAGGTCGCAATAACACTAGACGAAGACACACTGGGGGCATTGGATAGATTGGTCGCCGAGCGCCGGTTCCCTAATCGTAGTCAAGCGATACAGGAGGCTGTCGACGAGAAGCTGGCGCGCCTGTCGCAAGGTCGTCTCGCCAGGGAATGCGCTAAGTTGAATCCTGAGTTCGAAAAAGCGCTAGCTGAAGAGGGCATGAGTGGGGAGTTGAGCGAGTGGCCAGAATACTGAGGGGAGAGGTGCGCTGGGCCGACCTGGATCCGACGCGCGGACGGGAGCAGTCAGGGAGAAGGCCGGTTCTGATCTTGAGCGCCGATGTCTTCAACGAGCGCTCCGGAACAGTCATTGCAGTAGCATTGACGAGTCAGCCGCAGCGAGCGGGATTTCCATTGACGCTTGCACTCGGCGCAGACAGGTTCCCAAAGCCGACGTGGGTCAAGATAAGCCAGATCCGGACTTTGTCGGTGGATCGAATCGGGAAGAGACTCGGGCTCCTCACGCAGGAAGAAGTTGAGAAGGTTCTTGAGGGGCTGAACGAGATCCTGGGAAACTAGGATCCCGAGAGCTAGGCCAGGCCGCAAGGCATCTGACGCCGGAAAGGACGCGACATGAGCGAACGGATCCACATTCTCGGTATCGCAGGGAGTCTTCGGCAGGCGTCATATAACGCAAGCGCACTGCGAGCAGCCGCCGAACTCGCGCCTGAAGGAGCAACACTAGAGATTTTCGAGATCGACAGCATCCCGTTGTTCTGCCAAGACGAGGAACGCGATCCGCCCGCCGAGGTGCTCCGACTGAAGAGCCACATCCGTGAAGCGGACGCGATCCTGTTCGCCACGCCGGAGTACAACTACTCGGTGCCAGGTGTGCTGAAGAATGCGATCGACTGGGCGTCTCGGCCTTATGGAGACAACGCATGGAGCGGAAAGCCTGCTGCGATCATGGGTGCGTCGGTCGGGGCGCTCGGCACGGCTCGGGCACAATACCACCTGCGGCAGATGATGGTGTTCCTGGACATGCATCCGATAAACCAGCCCGAGGTCATGATCGGCAGCGCTTCGCAACGCTTCGACGAGCACGGACGACTGACCGATCCGACCAGCAGAGACCTGATCGCCAAGCTGCTGCAGAAGTTGGTCGACAGGGCGCGGCTCGATGGCTGATCGAATGCCAGCGATTTTCTTCGGGCACGGTAATCCGATGAATGCGCTACTCGACAACGAGTACACACGTGCATGGAGACTCATAGGCGAGAGCATCCCACGCCCGAAGGCCGTCCTGTGCGTGTCAGCGCACTGGTATTTTCCGGCGACCGCGGTAACTGCGATGGCCGCGCCGCGCACCATACACGATTTCGGCGGCTTTCCGCAGGAACTCTACGAGGTGCAGTATCCCGCGCCCGGGAGTCCCGAACTTGCCGACAGAGTCCGAACTCTACTCTCGCCCACCCCAGTGATGCTTGATGATCGTTGGGGGATCGACCATGGGACCTGGTCGGTGCTGCGGCATGTCTTTCCGGATGCGGACATCCCCGTTGTGCAGCTCAGCATCGATGAGTCGCGGCCCCCTGAGTATCACTATGAGATCGCGAAGCGGCTGGCTCCTCTGCGTGAGGAGGACGTGCTTATCGCAGGCAGCGGCAACATCGTCCACAACCTGCACGCCTATGCTTGGGGACGGCAGGAGGTCGAGCCATACGACTGGGCGGTCAGATTCGAGAGCCGGGCCAGAGAAGCGCTGCTTGTCGGCGATCACGCACCCCTCGTCGGGTACGAGGGGCTGGGGCGTGACGCCATACTCTCCATCCCAACGCCAGAGCACTACTTGCCGCTGATCTATGTCATCGGGGTGCAGCAGGCAGGAGAGCAGGTCGCGTTCCCACTCGATGGTGTCGACGGCGGTTCCGTCTCCATGCTCGCAGTCCAGTGCGGGTGATCTAGGCGCCCGCAGGAACAAAACATTTGGAACCCCTTGCGCTCACAATGTATACTCTGCAGTTGGTGTCTCGGAATTCCCCGTGACATCGCGGTAGAGTAATGTTGGCCCTGGAAATGTATGGACAGCTTTAGGCGATTCGATCCTGTAGGCGACCAGAACACGAAGGGGCCCCGACACGAAGGGGCCAACCCGGATGAGTGAGCACGAGAACGAGCAGTTCGTAGAGCAGGAAGTATTCACCGATGAGGAGATGTTCGCACTCATCGATGGCACTATGGCTGATTTCGAGGACGGCGATCTGGTCGCCGGTACAGTTGTTAAGGTCGAGCGCGACGAAGTGCTGCTCGATATCGGATACAAATCCGAAGGTGTGATCCCCTCACGCGAGCTTTCAATCCGCAAGGATGTCAATCCTTCCGAAGTGGTCGCTGTCGGCGATCAGATCGAAGCTCTCGTTCTCCAGAAGGAAGACAAGGACGGACGTCTCATCCTCTCCAAGAAGCGCGCCGAGTACGAGCGTGCGTGGAAGAACATCGAGGAGAAGTTCGAGTCCGGCGAGAACGTCGAGGGCGAGGTCATCGAGATCGTCAAGGGTGGACTCATCATCGACATCGGCCTGCGCGGCTTCTTGCCCGCATCCTTGGTCGATCTGCGCAGGGTCAAGGACCTGATCACCTACATGGGAACCAGGCTCGAGGCTCGCGTCATCGAGATGGACCGCAATCGCAACAACGTCGTCCTTTCGCGTCGCGTCGTGCTTGAGGAAGGCCGCAAGTCTGAGCGCTCCGAGGTTCTCGGCAAGCTGGCGAAGGGCCAGATACTGCCTGGCGTGGTCTCGAGCATCGTTGACTTCGGTGCCTTCGTCGACCTCGGCGGTATCGACGGACTGGTCCACATCTCCGAGCTTTCGTGGAGCCACGTCAGCCATCCGTCAGAGGTGGTCAAGGTGGGCGACGAGGTTGAGGTCAAGGTCCTCGAGGTTGATGCCAGCCGTGAAAGGATCTCGCTCGGCTTGAAGCAGACCCAGCCCGATCCGTGGCAGGAGATGGTCAAGAAGTACCCGGTCGGCTCGATCATCGAAGGTCGCGTCACGAAGATGGTGCCGTTCGGCGTGTTCGTTGAGATCGGCGACAACATCGAGGGTCTCGTGCATATCTCCGAGATGGCGCGCGGACATGTCGATACTCCCGAGCAGGTCACCTCGGTCGGCGAGAGCATCCACGTCAAGGTGCAGGAAGTCGATCTGGACCGCCGCCGCATCTCGCTGTCGATGAGGGCAGCAGGCGAGGCGCTCGGAACCGTCATCGAGATGCCGCCGAGAGACGCCTCTGAGTTCATCGAGGACGCAGACGCCGAGGAAGCATCAGCGACCGACGAGGCTCCCGAAGCTGCCGAGCCCGCCGCCGAGGAAGCCGCTGAGGCCCCTGAGACCGAAGAGCCCGCCGCCGAGGAAGCCGCTGAGGTCGCCGAAGTCGTTGAGGCCGACGAGACCGAAGAGCCCGCCGCCGAGGAAGACAAGTAGCGTCAAGCGAGACACGACCTAGTTAGACACGAGGGGCCGGGCGCATCGAAGTCGAAGTGCCCGGCCCCGTTCTGTACCGGAGGTGCACATGTATGTCATAGCCATCACAGGCGGAATCGCCTCAGGGAAGTCGACCGCTTGTGAGCACCTCCAGTCGAAGGGGGCTATCGTCATCTCGACCGACGCGATAGCTCATGGTCTTCTCGCGTCGGACCCCGTCAAGCGTGATGAGCTGGTTGAGGCTTTCGGAAGCGGGATCCTCGACTCCGCAGGGCAGATCGACCGCAAGGCCGTGGCCGCCATCGTATTCCGGGATCCGCAGGCCACGAGCCGCCTCAACGACTTCGGCGACCTCAACGACTTCGGCGACAACATCGAGGGTCTCGTGCATATCTCCGAGATGGCGCGCGGACATGTCGATACTCCCGAGCAGGTCACCTCGGTCGGCGAGAGCATCCACGTCAAGGTGCAGGAAGTCGATCTGGACCG
>JAMDCK010000016.1 GCA_023488435.1 Actinomycetota bacterium | reverse complement strand
CCTGCTGTTTCGCAAGCAAGCAAAGATGTCACCCTGCAGTCGGGCTCACGGAAGCTTGAATCCCGGCGGCAGCTTGAAGCGACGCTTGCCTCCCGGTGCCTGCATTCCTTTCATCATCTTGCGAGTCTGAGCGAACTGCTTCAAAAGTTGGTTGACCTCGAAAACACTGGTGCCTGACCCGCTGGCGATCCGCGCCCGCCGTGAACCGTTGATGACCTGAGGTCGAGCTCTTTCGTCGGCGGTCATCGATTGGATGATGGCGGTTATGCGGTCGAGCTGGCCTTCGTCAACCTCGGGCATCGCCGAACCAGGCCTGAGCGCTCCGGGCATCATCTGCAGTAGCGAGCCTATCCCGCCCATCTTTCGGATCTGACGAATCTGCATGAGGAAGTCCTCCAGCGTGAACTCTCCCCTCTTCAGGCGCTCCTCAAGCTCGGCGGTGTCCTCATCGATGGTCTCCTGCGCCTTCTCGATCAGAGAGACAACGTCCCCCATACCGAGGATACGTTTGGCCATTCGATCAGGATGGAACGACTCGAGGGCATCGAGTTTCTCGCCGACGCTCGCATAGAGCACCGGTTTTCCTGTCACGGCGCGGACCGATAGCGCCGCACCACCGCGAGCATCGCCGTCGAGCTTGGACATGATGACGCCGTCGAAGTCGACCCTCTCGGCAAAGGCGCGAGCGGCGTTCACGGCATCCTGTCCGGTCATGGCATCGACGACCATCAGGATCTGGTCGGGCTTCGTGGCGTCCTTGATGGCCGCGGCCTCACTCATCATCTGTTCGTCGATGTGCAAGCGACCTGCGGTATCGATGATGACCAGGTCTCGCATCGAAGCGACGGCCTGCTTGATGCCTTCGGCGGCTATTTGGACCGGATCGGTGGACTGACTGGAGTAGACGGGCACGTCTAGTTGGCGCCCAAGTGTCTCAAGCTGATGGATGGCAGCCGGCCTGTAGACATCGCAAGCCACAAGTAGCGGGCGTTTCCCGTCCTTGCGAAGCGCGTTGGCCAACTTGGCACTGGCGGTCGTCTTTCCCGAACCCTGGAGGCCGACGAGCATGATGACGTTGGGCATCCTGCTGGAGAAGACTAGTTTGCTGCTGGTCGATCCCAGGAGTGCGGTCAACTCTTCGAGGACGATCTTGATCACGCTCTGGCCCGGAGTGAGGCTCTTGGTGACCTCTTCGCCGACAGCCCGTGTCCTGACCGCGGCGATGAACTCCTTGCTGACCTGTAGATTCACGTCGGCTTCGAGCAACGCCACGCGGATCTCGCGCATCGCTGAATCGACATCGGACTCTGAAAGGAGCCCCTTCCCTGTCAGGTTCTTGAAAACGCCTTGTAGGCGTTGGGCTAAGTTCTCGAACATCAACAACTCTCTCTTTCTATGATCGAAGTACTTCGGGTCGCCATCGAACTGGGGCCCTAATCGAATGCCCTGGCCCGATCGGGGGGCCAGATGATCGCAATGGCCCTTCCGTCGACCTGCGGGATCTGTACTGGGCCAAAGATCCGGCTGTCCCGCGAGATCGGGCGGTTGTCGCCTAGGACGAATATGCTTCCTTGTGCGAGCGTCTGCTCTCTAAACGACAGGTCCTCCGAAGACAGTATAACCGTGTATGCGTCTGGCTCGGCCTGTCCGTCGACAAACGCCCTTCCGGTGTCAACCGAGACGGAATCTCCGGGGATGGCGATCACGCGCTTGATGAGTCCGGGCCTAGGACCGGAGCTGTCTGTGATTTCTCGGCCGATCAACACGATGTCACCTCTTGCGGGATCGGGATAACCCCTTCGGATCAAGAGGACGTCGTTCTCGTGGAGTGTCGGATACATCGAAGGCCCGCTCACCGCAGATGTCGTGATGACGAAGTTGGTGAGGATCAGAAGCGTCGCGCCTATCACCAGCAGCACGATCGCGACGATGAGCATCACGCGGTTGCGCAGCTTACCGGGCGGCTTGGTGCCAAAGAGCGTGTTCACTATGATGAGCCGATCAGCGCGGCAGCGAACTCCTCGGGATTGAAAGGCCGAAGATCCTCGATGCCCTCGCCGACGCCGACCATCACCACTGGAAGTCCTAGTTCACGCGCGACCGCGACCACGATTCCGCCTTTTGCGGTGCCGTCGAGCTTGGTCAGGATGACGCCATCCAGATCCAGTGCTGCGTGGAACTCTCTGGCTTGCACCAACCCGTTCTGGCCGGTGGTGGCGTCCATGGTCAGGATCGTCTTGACTGTGGTGGAGGCATCCGCCTCTCGCCGGGTGACCTTTTGGATCTTTTGCAGCTCGCGCATCAAGTCGACCGACGTATGAAGTCTGCCAGCGGTGTCGATGATGGTGATGTCCACGGCGCGCTCGCGTGCGGCAGCAACCGTATCGAATGCCACGGAGGCGGGATCCTCCCCGCTATCTCGCTTGACGACCTCTACACCCGCTCGCTTGGCCCAGACGTCGAGTTGCTCGTTCGCCGCCGCCCTGAAGGTGTCCGCCGAGCCGAGGAGAACGCTTCGCCCGGAGTCCACCGCCTGCTTGGCCAGCTTGCCCACAGTGGTGGTCTTGCCCGTGCCGTTGACTCCGACCATGATGAGCGTCACCCGTCCTTCAAGGAGATCTTGAGTCGGCTGCTCGAACTCGGCAGCGAGTTCAGCTGTGAGGTGTGAAAGCACCGCCGCCGCATCCGGTAAAGCCAGTCTTGATGCGGTCCTCCTCAGCCGAGAAACGATCTCTGTGGCGGCCATCACGCCCATGTCGGCAACGATCAGGGCGTCCTCCAAGTCGGTCCAGAACTCATCGTCTACCTTGGGGCCACGGCCCATGAGCTCGGAGAGGTGACCCTGCAGGGCGTCTCGGCTTCTAGAAAGCCCTTCGGAGAGTCGCTTAAACCAGGGCATTGTCACTTCGCTCCTCAAGTCCAGGCTGACGTTCTATCTTCTGACTCAGAAGCTTCGTCACGCCGTCTGAGTGCATACTCGCGCCATAGAGGACGTCGGCCATCTCCATCGTGCGGCGCTGGTGGGTGACGATGATGAATTGTGTGCGCACCCTCATCGTGGAGATGTAATCGATGAACCGCCTCAGGTTGGCGTCATCCAAGGCCGCCTCGACCTCATCGAGGATATAGAAGGGACATGGCTTGGTGCGGTACAGCGCGAAGAGCAATGCGAGCGCGGTCAGCGATTTCTCGCCACCGGACATAAGCGACATCCGGGTGAGCTTCTTGCCGCTGGGCTGGGCGGAGACCTCGATCCCGGTGATTGCCGGATCATCTGGATCAGTAAGTGTCAGTGACGCTCGTCCCCCGGGGAACAGCACAGCGAAGATGTCCTGGAAGTGGATGTCGACCTCTTCGAACGTCTCTAGGAACCGCGCGCGGATCTTCTGGTCGATTGCCGAGATGACCTTCGAGAGAGCGTTACGCGAGGCGACGATGTCCTCGATCGAGGTGGTCAGGCGGTCCAGCCGGTCCTGCAGGGCTTCGCATTCTTGGACTGCAACCGCATTGACCGGCCCGAGTCCGGCGATCTTCTGCCGAAGGCGGTGGACCTTCTCCTCGACGGCCGCGCGGTCTGAGAACTGCGGCATGTCCAGGGCGGTCTCGAGCGGGATGTCGAGTCGCTCGACGATGTTGGCGACGGCGTTGGTGATCTGAACCTCGATGCGACCCTTCTGGACCCTGATATCACTGAACCCGGCGCTGTGGTCATCGATCTGAGCCTGAGCGTCTCGAACCGCATCCTGCAATGTGTGGATGCTCTCCCGCAACGACTCCGAGTCGGCTTGCTCGAAGCGAGCCCGATCCCGGAGTTTGACCGCCCACGCCTCGGCCTTGTCGAGGAGTGCCGCATAAAGATTGTGCAGCGGCTCGATCCGCTCCCGCAGAAGCTCCAGCGATTCCTCAGTCTGGATGGTGGCCTTGATGGTCTGCTCAAGCTCCTTCAAGTCGGCGCCGATGGTGTTGATCTGCCTCTTGAGGTGCACTTCACGCTCGGAGACCGTCGCAACATCGACCTGACATGCCGAGAGGCGCTCGTTTATGGAGCTCTCATCGCGAAGGCGTTGCTCCTGGACATCCTTGGCGCGAGCCATCGTCTCCTCGGCGTCGGTCAAGGTCTTCTCGGCAGTTGATAGTGCCGAGGCGAGGCGGGCCGCCTCCGAGGTGCTCTTCTTGATGCGATCCTCGACTGCCGAGAGACGCTCCTGCAGACGGGACTCGTCGTTGTCGAACGCCGAGACTGTGACCTCGAGTCGACCGACTTCCTCACGGATCGATGCCTGCTCGCCAGTGGCGGCGGCCAGGCGCTGTCCAAGCTCGAGCGAATCCTGCTGGGCCACCAGCAGCGCCTCTTCGGCGATTGAGAGCGCGTCCTGGGCGTCGCCCATCTTGGCCTGATGTGTGGCCATCTGATCCTTGAGCTCGTTGATGCGCCTCTGGCGCTCCAGTACGCCGGCGCTGTCCGAGACCATCCTGCCCGCCGTCACCTTACCAGACGGCCAGGCGATCTCGCCCGAGGACGTGACCACACGGTGCTTGGCGTTAGCGACTGAGAACGCCTGGGAGAGATCCTCGACAGCGATCACGTCGCCGAGCAGGGCTTCGAGAGCGGGACGTAGCTTTGCGTCGCACTCTATCAAGTCGATAAGCCGGACAGCTCCGGCGGGAGGATCGAGCTTCTCGGCGGTTGAACGCACATCGAGCGGAATCAGCGAGACCTCGCCTTCTGAGCGACCACGGAGGCCATCGGCGATTGCCAGAGAGGTCTTGCGGTCATCGACGAGTAGGGAGAACAGGTCGGAGCCGAGAACATGCTCGACGAGACGCTCATACTCCGGCGCGACCTTGATCTGCTCGACTAGCGAGCCGACGAGACCGGGGAACTCGCGCTCCTTCGAGAGTACCCACGCCATCGCTGGGGCAGACATCGCGAATGCCTTCTCGACCTCTTCGAGGCCCTTGACCTCGGCCTGAAGCCCGGTGACTCCGTCGCGCAGGGCCGAAAGGTCCTTGCGCCTGCTGTCGAGCACCCTGACGCGCTTGTCGACATCGGCATCGGACAGGGCCCGCTCCTTTTGCAGCTTCGATATCAGGTTGTCGGTCTGTTCGAGACGCGCTCTTCTCGCCGAAAGCGTTGCGGTCATCGATAGGCGGTCGTCTTGGATCTGCTTGCGTCGCTCCTCGATGAGGTCCTTCTCCAAGTTCGATGACGCCATCCCCTGCTCCGAACGGGATATCTCGATGCGGAGGTCGTCGAACTCCTTGCGCCCCCGGCGGGCCTCGGCGGCGGCGCGACCAAGGTCTTCATCGGCGGCCAGACGCTCTTTGCGCGCCTGCTCGGATTCCTTCCTCAACTCACTGAGCATCGCATAGTGTGCCTTGAGCTCTGCATCGGTCTGGCGCTGTTGTTCGCGTAGAACCTCAAGCTCACCGGACCTCTGGGTGACGCGTGCCTGACTCTTGTGATGCTTGGCGCGCAGCTCCGAGAGACGCTCGATGAGGTTCTTGCCCTTCTCCTCAAGCAGAAGCAGCCCTGAGTTGATGCGTTCTAAGACCGACTGCAAACGCCTGCGCTGCTCTGATAGATCGCCGACGAAAAGGCCCTTCTCCTCGAGAAGGAGCTGGAACTTCGTGAGCTCCCTTTGCTTCTCTTCCAGCCGATAGCGCAACAGATCGATGCCGACGTCCGCCTCGCGCTCCTGCTTGTCGACCGCGTCCCACTCGGATTGCAGTGTGCGCAGGTCGTCGACGGCCAGTGCGATATCGAGTTGGCGGACCTCCTCGGCGAGGGCGGCGTGCTGCTCCGCACGAGAGGCCTGCCGAGACAGCGGCTTGAGCTGGCGCTGCATCTGCGATGACAGGTCACGCGCCCGCTGCAGCAGCCCGTCTATACCGGCGAGCTTGCGAACGGCGCGCTCTTTTCGGCGCTTGTGCTTGAGGACGCCGGCGGCTTCTTCGATGAGCGCCCGCCGGTCTTCAGGACGCGCGTTGAGGACCTCGTCAATCTGACCCTGGCTGATGATCGAGTGGGCACCCTTGCCCAGGCCGGTGTCGTGGAGCAACTCGTGGATGTCCATGAGGCGGCATGGTGCACCGTTGATGAGATACTCGCTCTCACCCGATCGGTACATGCGTCGCGTGATGACGATCTCGGTGAACTCGATGGGTAGCGTCCCGCAGCTGTTATCCAGCTTGAGGTCGACCTCAGCCACACCTAAAGCCTTGCGACCCGAGGATCCAGCGAAGATCACATCCTCCATCGCCTGACCGCGCAGGGCTTTGGCCGACTGTTCGCCCAAGACCCACAGGACGGCGTCGGTCACGTTGGACTTGCCGGAGCCGTTGGGTCCGATGACTACCGAGACGCCCGGCTCGAACTTGAGACTCGTCTTATCAGCAAAGGATTTGAACCCTTTGAGCGTGAGAGATTTCAGATGCATGGGTGCGTGTGATCGCCCTTCACTTAGTCTTGTACACTTCCAAGGCTTGCGCGGCCGCTGCCATTTCGGCTTCCTTCTTCGAGCGCCCAACGCCCTGACCGAGGACAGTGCCGTCGATGGAGACCTGGGCTGTGAACGTCGCGTCGTGCGGCGGACCCGAAGTCTCGACGATCGAATACTCAGGAGCAAGCCCGCTCGCCTGTGCGAGTTCCTGCAGTTCGGACTTAGGATGTTCGCTGATCGCCCGGAAGTCAAATCTGATGCGGTCGCCGTAAGCACGCGAAACAACTTCACGGGTGGTAGCAAGCCCACCATCGACATAGATCGCGCCGATGAGGGCCTCGAAAGCGTTCTCTAGCGCCGAGGCACGCCCCCGGTCTGCTGGGCCTTTCACGCTATCCCCAAAGAGGATCATTTCCCCTAGCCCGATCTCCTCGGCGATCTGAGCCTGTGTCGTCCCGGCCACCAAACCGATCTTGAGCTTGGTCATGTCGCCCTCGGGCATCTGGGGGAATCTCAGGAACACCGTCTCGACGATTACCAGCGACAACACCGCATCGCCTAGGAATTCGAGGCGCTCGTAGTTGTTTCTCGCAGAAACCCCCTCGGTCGCGCTTGGATGGGTCAGCGCAGCTTCCAGGAGGGCGGTGTCGACGAAGCGATAGCCGACGATCCGTTCGATCGCATCGAGAGCAGCTGATATCGCAGGCTCATCCATCGAGCGACCCATCAGACCGCGGCGAATAAAAGCGTTGCATTGTGGCCACCGAAGCCGAAGGAGTTGCTCATCGCAGCATTGACCTGAAGGTTCCTCGCGACATTCGGCACATAGTCCAGGTCGCATGAAGGGTCTGGGTCCTCAAGGTTGATCGTCGGCGGCACAAGGCCCTGCGTGATCGCCATGACGGCGACGACCGCTTCAAGGGCTCCGGCTCCTCCCAGCAAGTGGCCCGTCATCGACTTGGTCGACGAAACCACAGGAGCATCGTCGCCGAAAACAGCCTTGATCGCCCCTGTCTCGGCGATGTCTCCAAGCATGGTCGAGGTGCCGTGCGCATTGATATAGCCCACGTCTGCGGTCGAGAATCCCGCCTGCGCAAGCGCAGCTTCCATGGCGCGACGAGCACCGTTGCCATCGGGAGCCGGAGCCGTGATGTGGTACGCATCGGCCGAAGCCCCGTAGCCGACTAGCTCCGCATAGATCTTCGCGCCGCGAGCACGCGCGAACTCCATCTCCTCAAGGACCAGAATGCCGCCACCTTCGCCGATGACGAATCCATCCCGACCTGCATCGAACGGCCGAGAAGCCCTCTCGGGATCATCGTTGCGCGTGGAAAGCGCACGAGCGGCGCAGAAGCCGGCCAGCCCAAGGGGGGTCAGGCCGCAATCGAATCCACCGGTGACGACCACATCAGCGGTTCCTCGGCGGATAGCCTCCCCTGCTTCACCGATCGCATGATTGCCTGTGGCACATGCCGAGACGGGCGCGTAGTTGATGCCCTTAAGGCCATGGCGTATGGAGATGTGACCGGCAGCAAGGTCGACGATCATCATCGGGACCAGGAAGGGACTGATGCGATCCGGGCCTCTCTCGGCAAGGATCAGCGTCTGCTCTTCCATCGTGGCGAGTCCACCGATACCGGACCCGACGATGACGCCGACTCTGGTCGCGATGTCCTCGGTGATGGTAAGGCCGGCATCGGCGATCGCCTCATCGGCAGCCGCAACAGCGAACTGCTGGAATCGCGAGAGCCTCCTGGCTTCTTTGGCATCGAGCCAGTCGGTCGGCGTGAACCCATCGACAGCCCCTCCAAAGCGAGTGCTGTATCGCGAGACGTCGAAGGATGTGATCGGAGCGATCCCTGAGCGGCCGGCAACAAGGGCCGCCCACGTGTCCTGAACACCGATGCCGACCGGACTTATGGCGCCGAGACCAGTGATTGCGACTCTTCTCATCGATCAAGCTCCTCGTAAGTCGACTTCACTTCACGCTGATGCATACTCCGCCTGCAGCCGATCGATCAGCTGTGCGACGGTAGGTATCTCGCTGACATGAACAGCGGATTCGCCTGCGAACACGAGCCCTGCATCCACATCGCCCTGCTGGGCTTTGATCAGCTTGTCGATAATACAATACTCTCTGTTGCACTTCTTCAGACATGCGACGCAGCTCTCGATAGGCGGATAGTCCTGGCGATCCAGGCGCATAGCCAACGGGTTGCGAAGCGCCCTGCCGGGAAGGCCCACCGGACTCTTGACCAACATGACATCGTCAGCGGTGCACTCAACGTACATCCGCTTGAACTCTGCTGATGCCGAGGATTCCACTGTGGCAGCGAATAGCGAGCCCATCTGAACGCCAGCGGCCCCCATCTCGATGAGTTCGCGAATGCGATGACCATCGTGGATGCCGCCTGCAGCGATGACCGGGATGTCGACAGACGCCAACACCTCCGGCATCAGCTCGGTAAGCGACTTCTCGGTCCCCAAGTGGCCCCCTGCTTCGAAGCTCTCGGCGATGACCGCCGCGGCCCCGAAGCGCTGGGCCAACTGCGCGACCCTGTCTGAGCCGACGATGATCACCAAGGGCGTGTCGGCTTCGCGGCACCACTGGAATACTTCGCGGGAGAAGCCGGCTCCGGCGATGACCAGGTCTATCCCAGCATCAAGAGAAGCTTGGACGAGCCCCTTGAACCGCGCGATAGCGACCATGATGTTGACGCCGATGACCCCATCGGGACCAGCGATGCCTCGCGCTGCCGCTATCTCAGCAGTAAGCTCCTCAGGTGTCAACCCGGATCCAGCGATGACACCGATGCCTCCCGCCCTGGCAACAGCGCCGGCCAGTGGTGCCATCGAGATGCGCACCGCCATGCCGCCTTGGATCACGGGCACGCGCGCGGTGCGCCCACCGATGGTCAGCGCAGGCATCTCCACGCTACGCATTCGCCTTGATGTAGGCGACAGCGTCACCGACGGTCTTGATGCTCTCGGCTTCTTCGTCCGGAATCGACATCCCGAAGGATTCTTCCAGAGCCATGACTAGCTCCACTATATCCAGTGAGTCAGCGCCCAGGTCGTCGATGAACGAGGCCTCAGCCGTGACCTCGGCCTCATCGGCGTTTAGCTGCTCGACAACGACTGCTTTTACCTTCTCAAAAATTTCTGCACTTTCCATGTTCGTGCTCTCCCTTCCCTTTCCTATGAATTCGTTGAACAGTCAGACTAGAGAAAAGTCATTCCTCCGTCTACTGCAATCACCTGACCTGTGATGTAGCGGGCCTCCTCGGAAGCCAGGAATGCCACCATGTTCGCGACGTCAGCCGGTTTCCCAAGGGTGCCGAGTGCGATGTCCTTTACGACCTCGCTTCGGACAGACTCGGATAGCTCGGCGGTCATGTCTGTCTCAATGAACCCGGGTGCTACAGCGTTGACCCTGATCCCCCGAGAAGCAAGCTCGCGGGCGGTAGACTTGGTAAGGCCGATGACGCCGGCCTTAGCTGCCGAGTAATTCGCCTGACCGGCGTTGCCTGTAAGCCCTACGACCGAGGTGATGTTGATGATCGTCCCGGCTCGCTGCTTCATCATCGGGCGAGTCACTGCACGAGTCACATTGAACGTCCCGGTCAGATTGGTGTCGATGACATCACGCCAGTCACTGTCGCTCATGCGCACCAGCAACCCGTCACGAGTGATCCCGGCGTTGTTCACGACGATATCGACCCGCCCGAAGGTCTCGATCACCTGCGCTAGCAGGCGGTCTGCTTCGGCGGCGACGCCGACATTCGCCTGGATAGCGACGGCCTTGCCCCCCTCGCGAGTGATCTCCTCCACGACTGCCCTAGCCGCCTGTTCACTGCCGAAGTAGTTGACTGCGACCGAGGCACCCTGTCGTGCCAAAGTCGTAGCGATGGCAGCCCCGATTCCCCTTGAGGCGCCGGTTACCAGTGCGATCTTGCTGTTCAAGTCGATCATCGACTCATCACCTCCTCAACGATATGCTCAAGTCCAACAGACTCCACGCTAATCATGGACACGCCGGGAACCCCACGAGCCAGACCTCGCAGCACCGAGCCGGGACCCGACTCGATGGCAACTACAGGCGCAAGTTCCGATATCGCAGCCATGGTCTCGGTCCATCTTACCGGAGCGGTCATCTGTGAAATCAACCTCTGCCGAAGAATCTCGGGATCTTGCGTCGGTGTCGGCTCAGCGTTGGAAAGAACGGGAATGACGGCTGAGCGGAATTCAGCTTGACGCAGACTCTCTGCGAATCGCTCGGCTGCAGGTTCCATCAGTGGGCTATGAAATCCGCCGGAGACTTTCAGCGGAATCAGGCGTGCGGATGTCTCGGCAGCCAGGAGCTCTGATACCTCGGCGAGAGCTTCCAGTCGCCCAGAAAGCACCGTTTGCTTGGTCGAGTTGTCGTTCGCGACCCAGACGCCATCGACTCTATCGGTGAACTCACGGACCTCACTTTGCGATAGCCCAAGCACGGCGGTCATGGATCCGGGATGCACCTCGGCGGCTTTGGCCATGAGTTTTGAGCGCTGGATGACCAATTCTAAGCCCGCCTCAACGGAGATGGCACCTGATACCGCCAGGGCGACGAACTCGCCCAGGCTGTGTCCCGCCAGAGCGACAGGTTCGATGCCAGTGTCCATCAGTGCGACAGCCCAAGCCCAGTCGACGAGATATAGGAGCGGCTGGGAGACCCTTGTGTCGAGCAACGCCTCGGGGTCTAGAGATTCATCCTCTCCAAGTTCGCGAATAGGCAGCCCGGAAATTCCCTCGGCTGCATCCAGGAGTCTGTCGAGTGTGTCGTTCTCGGGAGCCAAAGTCAGCATGCCGGGGCGCTGCGACCCCTGCCCCGGAAAAACGAAGACGCTACCTGCGGGAGCCATCATGCCTCCAGAAGATTTGCAGGCATCGAGCGGATCATCAAGCTTGCCTCGGTCATCATCTCGTCGATGATCTCGGCGGCAGGCTGAATCTTGCAAACCAGTGCGGCTGATTGACCGGCCATGAGCGAGCCCATCTCTAGATCGCCATCTCTCATAGCCAGCGCGAGTTTGCCTGTCCCGAGTTTTTCGATCTCCTCAGTCTCGCCAGCCTTGTCATGTGCGGCAATCATCTTGGCGAGCTTGTTCTTGAGCACGCGAACTGGATGCCCAGTCGAGTAACCAGTCACAACAGTCTCCCGGTCGCGAGCCTTGAGAATGCTCTGCTTGACGTCGGGGTGGATGGTGCACTCGGTGGCGCACATGAATCGAGTTCCTACCTGAATCCCTTCGGCTCCCAGCGCGAACGCGGCTACGACACCTCTGCCATCTGCGATCCCACCCGCTGCGATGACGGGGACTGAAACGGCATCGACCAACTGCGGAACGAGCGTCATGGTCGTCAACTCTCCAATATGCCCTCCCGCCTCCATGCCCTCGCCGATTATCGCGTCGGCGCCCATCCCCTCAAGACGCTTAGCGAGTGCCACCGAAGGAGCAATCGGGACGACTTTGATTCCGCGATCCTTCAATACCGACATGTACTTGCCGGGATTTCCGGCACCGGTAGTGACCATGTGTACACCTTCGGCCAATACCATGTCGACGATGTCGTCGATATGCGGAGTCATCAGCATCAAATTGACGCCGAAGGGCTTGTCGGTGAGTGTCTTGGCCAGCCTGATCTGCGTCCGCAAATTGTCAGTAGGCATCTGCCCTGCGCCGATGATGCCCAGGCCGCCGCCGCTACTGACAGCGGCGGCTAATTCGGCAGTCGAAGTCCATGCCATCCCGCCCTGGATGATGGGGTGGCGGATGTCAAAGAGTTCGGTGACACGCGTGCGAAACGGCATCTAATTTCCCTTCAGTCTTGGTGGAGCGGTCCAGCGGACGATGGCAGCTCCCCAGGTCAGTCCTGCTCCAAAGCCGACCAGAGCGATGTTGGCTCCAGCCAAAAGTTTGCCAGCGGAGTTCAGCTCATCAATAGCGATGGGTATCGATGCAGCAGAAGTGTTGCCGGTATATCTCAGGTTCGAGAATACCCTACTGTGGTCGATACCCAAGCGCTCCTCAACAGTATCGAGGATCCGTTGGTTGGCCTGATGCGGAATCAGCCAATCGAGGTCCTGCACAGAAAGGTTAGATGCCGCGAGCGCTTGTCGGGTGACTTTCGGTATGGCCCTTACCGCGAACTTGAAAACCTCGTTACCATTCATCTTCAAGAAGTGTTCGCCGGACTCGGGGCTGAAAGAAGCTGCGGGCTTTCTGGAACCGCCCGCTGGAATCGACAGATGATCACCGCCGCGGCCATCAGAGCCAAGCACGATACTCAGCACACCAGGTTCCTCAGTTGTTTGGAGAACCACCGCTCCAGCGCCATCACCGAAAAGGACACAGGTGGTTCGATCAGTGAAGTCAACATGCCTGGTGAGAGCATCAGCGCCAATGACTAGGACGGTGTCAGCCCTGCCAGACTCGATGGCAGCGGTCCCCGCCTGCAGTGCAAACACAAAGCCAGTGCACGCGGCCATGACATCATATGCAGGGCATTCTGCCCCTAGCAGGCGCTGGGTGATACATGCCGTAGAGGGAAAAATCAAATCCGGCGAGGACGTACCGACGATGATGAGGTCGAGATCAGCCGGTGCAATCCGGGCATCAGCCAACGCCTTGCGGCCTGCTTCGGCGGCTAGGTCACTCGTGGCCTCGTCGGGCGCAACGATGCGCCTCTCGGCGATCCCGGTGCGAGATAGGATCCACTCGTCCGACGTGTCGACCATGGCCTCGAGCTCGCAGTTCGTGAGGATTCGCTCGGGAAGATACGAGCCCGTCCCAGTGATGGAAGCAAAGCGCCTCGCGTGAGTCATCGGCCAGACTCGCTATCGCTCACGTCCTGTGCTGCCGTAGCTCGAGCTATCTCAGCAAGCAGTCCTCTGCGAACCATCTGCGCGGACATCGCAATCGCATTCGACACGGCTAGGGGGCTAGAGGATCCGTGACCGATGATGCACACACCGTTGACACCCAAAAGCGGCGCACCACCATAGGTATCCGGGCTCATCTTCTCTTTCAGGCGCATCAGCGACGGCTTCAAGACCACAGCTGCTGCCTTGGTCGCAACGCTGGAAAGCATCGCCGCCTTCACCTGAGTAAGTAGCGACTTACTCACACCTTCAAGCAGCTTGAGCGTGACGTTGCCGGTAAACCCGTCAGTGACAACGACGTCAACCGCTCCCTGCGTCAGATCACGCCCTTCGATGTTGCCCACGAATCCTGGAACGCTCTCCCTCAGCATGCCATGGGCATCGATGCTCAGTTGTGAGCCTTTGGAGGGCTCCTCTCCGATATTGAGAAGCCCGATCCGCGGATTCCCCACCCCCAAAGCCAGCCTGGCGTAAGCCTGGCCCATCCGCGCAAAATCGAGCAGATACTCGGGTTTACAATCGGCGTTCGCACCCACGTCCAACAGGACCACTGGGTTTCTCTCAGTAGGGATCACGGTAGCGATGGCCGGACGCGAAATTCCCTTGATCCTCCCCAGAGTCAGAGTCGCTGCTGCCATACACGCACCGGTTGAGCCCGCCGAGAAGAACGCATCTGCCGAGGTCTCCTTCACCATGCGACACCCGACTACGATGGATGAGTCCCTCTTCGTGCGCACCGCATTGACTGGATTCTCATCCATATCGATAGTCTGAGTGGTGATCACGGCGTCGCATCGCTCCGACTTGCGCGCATGTTCGACGACGATCTCCTCTGGGCCGAGTAGGCAGACCCGAAGGCCGGTGTCTCCAGCAAGGGCCCGGTGGACTCCCTCGAGGATCGCGCTCGGGGCGAAATCTCCTCCGACAGCATCGACTGCGACAGTAACAATTCTTAAATCAGACATGTCGCTCCATGATGGTCAGCTGGGTCAGAACTACGAGTAAGTAACCAAAGCTCCACTACGGGTGCCGAAGCTACTGGGTGTCGATGACTTCCTTGCCCTTGTAGTAGCCGCAAGAAGCGCAGACCCTGTGGGGAAGTTTCGCTTGGTGACACTGGGGGCACATCGCGATGGATGGGCCAGAAATAATATGGGTAGCGCGCCTAGATGCGGTCTTGGCACGTCCTTTTTTCCGCTTGGGAACCGGCATGTTCCTCAAACTCCTTTCAGAACTTACAGCCGACTCCACGCGGCAATCGGCCGATCTCAATAGTCACAGCTCCACTACATGAGCGGCTATGATACCACACGCATTAGGCTATCGCGCCGATAATTTGGCGATAGCAAAGAACCTGAGTCAGTCGGTCTCCTCTTGAAGCGACCGCAGGGCCTCGAAGGGATTGGGGGCCTTCGCATCAGATGGACACTCACAACGATTCTCATTCAGGTCGCAGCCGCACTTCGGGCAAATTCCTCGGCAGTCATCGCTGTGTACGGGTGCGATGGGAAGCTCGACCAGTATGGCGGCGAGCACCCCCGGCAACACGTCGACGGTCTCACCCTGGATGGGCGACCATTCTTGACCCTCGGGGAGGTCGATTGCGCGATCCGCGGTTGTGAAAAAGGCTTCGATAGTACCCACAACCGGCATCTCGAACGGCTCGAGGCATCGTGAGCACTCCGTTCTCAGGGTCGCCGCCACGGAACCCATTGCGACGAGTCCGGCGCCAGTGTTCGTAACGGTGATATCGACCTGAGCGGGTGATGCATGTGTGAAAGCCATCTCATTGAAAGTGAAGTCGTGGAGTATCAGACTTTCGATCACGTTGATGGAGGAGCCTAGGTCATGGGTGACATCCCCGACGTATACAAGAAACGAATCCACTGAAACTCCTCAGAATCCTTATCGCTGGCCGCCGACCTTGCCCTGAAGTCGGTCGCGGCCACGCTGGACTGCGGTCAAGAGCTTGCCCAGGTTTACCTCGAGGTTAGCCAACATCTCGTCGGCATAATCCTCGGCACCGAGCCTGATCTCGCGCTCTTTGTTGCGGGCATCGTCGAGAATCGCTGCAGCTTGCTGCTCGGACATCTTCACGATCTCCTGCTCAGACGCCAGGGCGGCGGCACGATCCCTAGCTTCCTCGAGGATGCGGTTCGCTTCCTTCTCGGCCTCTTCGAGCATCTCTTGGCGCTCTTTGACGATCCACCGAGCCTGCTTTAGTTCATCTGGGAACTGTGCGCGGATCTCATCGACGATCTCGTAGACCTTCACTGGGTCAACGAGTTTGGAGCTGGAGAACGGAATCCCTTTGCCGTCGTGTACCAGCTCTTCAATTCGATCGATCAACGTCAATATATCCATGAATCCTCCCTAGTGCGACGAGGGCAGGCGTTCCGACAGAGCTGTCCTGACGACTTCAGGAACCAGACCCACGACGGATCCTCCATGCCCGGCTATCTCTTTTACAGCAGATGAACTCAGATACATGTACTCGGGTATTGCCATGATGAACATGGTCTCGATCTTGCGATCCAGACGATAGTTGAGCTGGGCCATCTGGAATTCCCGTTCGAAGTCCGTGAGAGCCCGCAGTCCTTTGATGACGATAGTGGCCTCGACCTCATGAGCGAAATCGACCAGCAGATTCCCGAAAGGGCGAACACTTACGTTGGGTAGATGTGCGGTTGCCCTCTCGATGAGTGCAACCCTCTCTTCCACGGTGAATAAAGGACCACCACCCTTATCGGGGTTGAACGCCACTCCGACAATCAGTTCATCGAGTATCGCCGAAGCGCGCTCGATGATGTCAATATGCCCGGATGTCACTGGATCGAATGTTCCGGGACAAACGCCTCTTTTCATGCAGCTTCCTTGTCGTATACCGCTATGTCTACCATTGTCGTTCCGTAACTCCGGTGACCGAGCGATGAAAAACCCGGTGGCCACTGTGCCATGTTATCCGAAGAGTACTCCCATGCAACATATGTTCCATCCGAAAGCAGGTCGTGCATGGCAAGCCTCTCGATGTACATCGTGACCTCGGATTTATCGATTCTATAGGGAGGGTCGAGAAGAATCAACGTAAAGGGCTTTGCGATGGCCCCGAATGACAGGTCGTGCCCCAAAGCATCATTGCGGATAGCGGTCGTACATTGCTGCACGTCGAACTCGACAAGATTGCGTTTCAGAGTACGGAAGACCCAACTGTCACGTTCGATGAAAGTGACGTGAGTGGCCCCGCGTGAGAGCGCCTCGATTCCTAGCGCCCCGGAGCCGGCAAAAGCGTCAAGAACCACAGCTCCAGCGATGGCGTCCAACGCTTCCAGTCTCGAGAACAGTGCCTCGCGCACCCGGTCCATGGTGGGCCTGGCAGTGACGCCTTTGGGTACGTGTATTCTGCGTGACCTAAATCGGCCAGATATGACTCTCATCCGCTACTCACGCACCTTTGTGCCTCGCTGAGGCGAACCTGAAGTTCGTCATGCAACGGACGATTTCTTTGGGACTGTAAGCCTGGATCGGATTCGAGCAGCATGCGAGCATCGTACCGAGCCCGCTCAATCAGCTCCAAATCAGCACTTAGTGAGGCGAACTTCAACTCAGGAATTCCCGATTGCTTCTCCCCGAAAATCTGTCCCGGGCCTCGAATGTCCAGGTCTATCTGGGCTAGCAGAAAGCCGTCGTTGGACTCCTCAAAAGCACGCATTCTGGCACGTCCATCATCAGACTTCGGGTCGGCGAAGGCGAAGAAAGCTCCACGCTCAATCCCACGACCTATTCGCCCTCGGAGTTGATGGAGTTGCGCAAGCCCGAACCTCTCGGCGTCTTCCACGATCATCACGGTTGCATTGGGCACATCTACGCCGACTTCGACCACTGTCGTTGACACGAGGACGTCGATTTTCCCTTCGCGGAATGCGGTCATTACCGCGGACTTCTCGGCAGAGGTCATCTTACCGGTCAGATGCGCGACCGATAGCCCCGGAAAGACTTCGGTTCGCAACCTGTGGACCTCGGCAGTAACTGCCTTGAGATCCAACGCATCCGATTCCTCAACCAGCGGGCAGATGACGTAAGCTTGATGTCCCGCTGCGACTGCTTCGCGAACAGCCGCGTACGCCTCCTCCCTATGGGGCTTGTCCAGGCACCTAGTGGTGATGTGATCCGCCGGGCGGGATCGGGGATACGACTTGAGGTAGGTTGCATCCAGGTCGCCATAGTAGGTAAGCGATAGGGACCGCGGAATCGGGGTGGCGGTCATGACGAGCAGATCGACGCCGGAGCCCTTCTCGCGGACCTTGCGTCTTTGCGCTACTCCAAACCGATGTTGCTCATCGACTATTGCTAAAGTCAGGTTGTGGAATGTGACGGACTCCTCGAGAAGAGCATGAGTGCCGAAGACGACCGAAATACGCCCGCTCGCAAGGCCAGACAAAATCTCCTTGCGCGCAGGCTGCGGTGTCGATCCGGTCAAAATCGCATACCTAACGCCGATCTTGTCAAGCATCGGTCCAAGACTGTGACGATACTGCTCTACAAGCACCTCTGTTGGTGCCATCATCAGTGCCTGAGCGTCTGAATCAACTGCGATGGCCAAGGCATGCCCTGCTACAACAGTCTTACCTGTACCTACATCACCGATGAGCATCCTGTTCATGGGCTTCGGCGCACTCATGTCCTGTGCAATCTCACCTACAGCGAGTTGCTGTTCACCAGAGAGGGCGAACGGCAATGCCGATTTCAGAGCCGGATGCAGCGGCCCGTCGATCCTGTGCCTGAATCCAGCATCGTCGGGTGTTTGGGCTAGTCGTGAGGCGCCCATCGCGATCTGCATGAACAGCAACTCATCGTAGGCGAGCCGTCTCCTGGCTTCGGCAAGATGCTCGGAATTGCGGGGAAAGTGGAGCCCCGCAATGGCATCACGTCGACTGGTAAGATCATTTGCAATCCTCAGTCCTGCCGGAAGATAGTCCGGTAAAACCAACGTCATAGAGAGAGCACTTGTGATCAGGCGCCGGATCCAGTTGCTGGTCAGCTGCGCGGTAGCTGGATGGACAGGCAGGATCCGGTTGAGCTCGGCCACCTCCGAGGAGTCCGCAAGAATCTCGACAAAGGGCCGACGCATCTGCATGAATCCGAATTCGAAGCGTGCGCTGCCAGCGAACGCCACGGTCTGTCCCTCGCGATAGGTGCTAGCTATGTATTCCTGGTTATACCAGACGCCGAGAAGTACTCCCCCGCTATCGTCGCCTATGGCTATCTCCGTGAGGGTTAGGCGATGTCTGGGGCTGCGAGTTTTGACACTCAAGATAGTCCCGACTACCGTTGCCTCCATCCCGGGTACTAAATCCAGGATTGGAGCCCGGGTCGAGAAATCCAGGTACCGCAACGGTGAGTGGTCTAGCAACCTGCGCACAGTTGACAGTCCCATTCGATCAAGCGCCTCTTTCCTAGCGCTGTTGACTTGCCTGATCGAACTGACCGAAGAATCGTAGGACCTCAATGCCTCGATTGGTTCCGATGACTCGACCGCCTGCAAGGAAGCCCTCCTAGATCATAGGATGGTAGGCGCATCCGACGGCATTCGGTCCGCCATAGGTACCGATGACGGAGCCGACCCAGTCTATGGGATCGAGTTCGCAATCGACGCCAGCGTCGATAACCATTGATCGGAGTTCTTCGGCCAACTCAGGTGCTGCTGCATGGAATACGATCAGCCGGAGTCGACCTTTCTCCTGAGAGTCCCTGAGAATCTGTGCAGTGAGTTCGGTGAGCGCCCTCTTCATCCCTTTGACCTTCTTGAACGGCTCGATGATCCCATCGGGGTTGAAGGTAAGGATTGGCTTGATGTTGAGCAACGAGGCAGCCAATCCCTGAGCCTTGCCGGCTCGTCCGCCCTTGACGAGGTACTCCAAGGTGTCGGGTACGAAGAACATCCTGGTGGACGTCGACAGGCTCCTTGCAACAGCCTCAATGGCAGCTGAGTCAACCCCGGCATCCCTTGCGGCCACTGCGCCCTTAACGATCAAGCCGGCGGCTTGCGTGACAGAGCGCGTGTCAACCAGACGTACAGGGATCGGACTATCGGCAGCGGCCATAGTGGCGGATTCGAAGGTCCCCGAGATTGCTGAGGACAGGTGGATCGAGACGATCTCTGTGCACCCATCGCTCGCAAGAGCCTTGTAGACTTCTGCAAACTCGGCGGGTGACGGCTGTGAGGTCTTGGGCAACACCGGGGAGCTCACCAGTTTGCTGTAGAACTCAGCCGGCGTCAGATCGATTCCATCCAAAAAGGTCTGATCGCCGAAGAGGACCTTCAGCGGAACCATGCTAACGTTGTTGGACTCAAGCCAACGAGGACCTAGATCGCAGGTGCTGTCGACTACTATTCCGGTTTTTGGCACGGTTGCCTCCATTTGTGATTCTGCCTGGCTCGGATTTCATTCCACCGAGAATATGATCGGATAGAGTGGCTGGTCGCCGCGGTGGGCTTCGAACTCAACTGTCGGGAAGCGAGCACTCGACTCTGCCTGCAATAGCTCGAACTGCTCCTCAGTTAGATCCTCACCTGCCAAAAGGGTGACGGTTTCCGCATCGTCGATCATCGTGGCCATCAACTCGATCGCCACCTCAACGACGTCGGCTCCTTGAACCCTGATCTCATCATCGGCAATCCCGATGATGTCTCCCGCTTTGATCTTCAGGCCACTGGTACTGGAATCCTTGACCGCAAGTGTGACCTCCCCAGTCCGCACACCCTGAAGTGACTCGCTCATCCTTGCAGCATTGACGTCAAGCTCATCGTCCATGTTCAGCTCGAGGAGAGCAGTGAACCCTTGTGGCACCGAGACGGTCGGGACTATTCGAACCGGTATAGCCGAATGCTCCGCAGCTTGTTGGGCCGCAAGTATGATGTTCTTGTTATTGGGCAACACTATGACAGCTTCGGAATTGACTTTTTCGATCGCTTCGAGGATCTCGGCTGTTGAAGGGTTCATTGTCTGTCCACCACTGATCACAACATCGGCCCCAAGGCTGGTCAGTATTGCCTTGAGCCCATCTCCTGAGGCCACGCTGACAACACCGAGGTCCTTTCTCTCGGCTCCCTCAGACTCAACCTGATCGCGAGCGATATCCGCTGAACGCTGAGCAGTCTGAAGACGCATATTGTTGACGTGGACATCGGAGACTTCACCCTGCGACGTCATGAACGAAATGACCGTCCCCGGGTCATTGGTATGCACGTGAACCTTGAATTGCCCAGCATCACCAACCACGAGCTCCGAACCGCCGTGCTCCTGAACGAAAGCCAGAACGGCCTCCCGATCCACCGTGTCGCCGAAAAGCAAGAATTCGGTGCAGTACAAGAATTCGTCATCATCCCAATCGTCTTGGGGCTCAATAACGAGGTTAGGCTCAGCCATATCTACGGAAGGAATCACAACCTCCTCACAGCGATGTGCTGCAAGGATGCCTTCGGCGAGTATCGCCAGACCATAGCCTCCGGCATCAACCACACCATTCTCCTTGAGTACCGGGAGGAGATCCGGAGTCCTTCGCACCGAAGCGAACGCCTCGGCGACGATAATGTCCGCCAGCTCCTCGAAAGATACTCCCTCCTTAATAGCGGATGTGGCAGCATCCGAGCTATCCCGCAGCACTGTCAAGATCGTGCCCTCGACCGGCTTTCTAACGGCCTGGAACGAAACGCTCACTGACTTGCGCAGCGCGTGCTCGAGTGTGACAGCATCAACCGAATCTGAGCTGCCGAGAACCTCGCAGATCCCCCTGATGATCTGACTGAGAATCACGCCTGAGTTTCCTCTGGCTCCCATGAGCGAACCCTGGGTGATAGCGCGAGCCAGTGCGGCTTGGTCTGCATCTGCAGGCAGCGCTTTGACGGCCGTTATCACAGCATCTATGGTCAAGGCCATGTTGGTGCCGGTGTCCCCGTCTGGTACCGGGAAAACGTTGAGCTTGTTGACTTCGTCCACTCTGCTAGATAGTGCGCCGGCCGCCGACGTAATTAGGGACAGCGTAATTGCTTGTAGGGTCATCATGTCTCCGTGAATGTGGGCTACTTGCGGACTTTGATTCCTTGCACGTGAACCTCCACCGCGTGGATGTTGACGTCTGCGGTCTTGACGAGAACATAGCGCACCCTGTCAGCAAGGTTCTTCGAGACTTCGGCCAGATTGGTGCCATGCTCGATGACCACGTGGAGATGAACCACTATCCCCTCATCGGTCGTCGATATCCGAACTCCTTTTCGGAGTCTGTCTCGTGTGAGTACCTGTGTTATTCCATCACGAACGGATGGGTTGGCCATACCGACAATACCGTAACACTCCAGGCTGGCGAATCCGGCGACGTCAGCCAGTACTTCATTGGCGATGTGAATCTCTCCTGCTGGCGTGGAACCCATGTCAGCGCGACCTCCAAAAGCCAAAGTTCAAGTGGGACTTCATTAGTATAGCGAATGGCGAATTCTTGTGAACGCAAGCGGGTTATGTTAGCATCTCAGGGCTTGTCGCTGTCGAAGAAATCTTCGGCCAAGCCATCTAAACACTAACAGTGCGCGAAATGGAGTTTTTCGATGTCTAAAGTATGTACCGTGTGCAGCAAGCATCCCGTCGCAGGTAGAAATGTTAGCCATTCGCACAGGGTTACGCCGCGGATGTTCCGACCAAACATCCAGAAGGTGACCGTGGTCGTGAACGGCTGCACCAAGAAGATGAATGTTTGTACCAAGTGCCTGAAGGCTCGGAAAGTCCAGCGGGGCTGAGGGCAAACAACTCGCTCAGCCTGACTGCAGGTGCTAACAAGTACGACCGGCTGTGCGCTCGAGGCTAAGGTTCGAAACCAATAGATTGACTACATGCGGGTCGAATTGCGAGCCCGCATGTTTCTTTAATTCTTCGATTGCAGCATCTGTACTGCGCGCCGCCCTGTATGGACGACTGGAAGTCATGGCTACAAAGGCATCCACAACCGCCAGAACCCGACCGCCTATCGGAATCTCGTCGCCCTCCAGGCCACTCGGATACCCGCCTCCATCGTACCGCTCGTGATGATGATTTATCATCTTCGCCGCAGTGGGTAGGGCCGAGCTCGTCATCCTTGCACCGATCTCCGGATGCATACGCAAAGCGGCTCTTTCCACGGTGCTCATCGGCATGTAGCCTCTGCTGCGCTCAAGTCCTGTCGAGGCCATCCCCAGGTCGTAGAGCAATGCCGCGGACTCAAGGGCCTGCTGGTCGGCTGTGGGTAAACCCAAAGATCTACCCAGGATAGAAGCGAGCTCGACTGCTCTGGTGTATCTGCCGGCTGATTCCGGTTCGATTATCTCCATGGTCAGGGCCAGGCGGCGCGCCGAGTCCAAATGAACATCTCTTGATGAAGTAACGGCAGACATCAGGCGCCAATGAACCGCAGTGTGTTGCGCCAATACATTGAAAATCTCGCGAACGGCTGCATTGAAGGTACCCGGCCTATCACTGCCGATGTTCAAAACACCGATGAGTCCAACAGAGTCCATGATTGGCAATGAAAGTGAACTCTTTACGCCTTGTCTTGGAGCCTGGCGGTCTCCGTCTCCTACCAAATCCTCAACGATGAGCGATTGACCGGTAGCCGCAACCCATCCAGCGACCCCCTCTCCCAAGGCAATGGCGGTTGACTTAACCACATGATCAGATAGCCCTTTGGCTGCGAAGATGTACAGTCGGCTGTCTCGTGGATCGAGTAGCAACAAACTGGCGGTAGTTGCCCCAGAGAGCGCAATAGCATGCTCCAACGAAGCCCTAAGGACTTCATCGGCAGTCGTACACTTGCTCAACGTCTGTAGCAGAGTAAGCGCAGCATCTGCGATCTTCGTCTTTCTGTCTCCAGCGGCAAGGGAAAGGCACCCCATCAAAGGAAGTCGGTGTACTAGAACCTGGGATAAGAGCGCCTCCTTGTCAGGATCGTGCAAACACATAATCTCGATAGAGACAGCACCGAAGGAATTACCTATCTTGATTGGAACCGCACACGCCCAATGCCGGAAGGTCGCAGGCCCTGACTCAGTGGTCAATACAGGCTTTAGAACGCTTGTATTCGAGGCAATCGACTCAATAACAGTGGCTTCCGAGAGTGTGTGCGGCACCGGATGATCAGCGCCCGAGGAGCAATCATGGGACTCGATTAGTGCGAGCTTGTCTGTCATCAACCAAAGTCCGATCACGCCAGTCACACCAAAATGACTCAAGGAGTCTGCGACCTCCATGAGGACATCGCGTGTCTCGATATTCTCTAGATTCGGCACTGATCGTCCCGCCTGAAGGGAACTCGCAATAGGTGGACATTCAACAACCGACGTCATCGACCCCTGACGAATCACCTGTGCAGCATCCTAATCAGCATTTCACTCCGGTTCCCTCTCGATGAAGTCATGAACGTCGGCATCAAGCCCCAAAGAGCATAGCCATAAGCCTTCCCTCGTGTACCTCTATTGTAGCACCACTTGTCTCGGTGAGATTACTGATGCCGAATGAAGAGAGTCCCGGTATCTTGCCTCTTAGCAAGGGATACCTAAAGCCTTCCAGGGTGACTACGGCACCACCTGGCCCAGCCAATAACGAGACCAGGCGCCCTTCAGGGGACACGCACAGTCGATCCTGGCCATCTGAGCCGAGCATCCAGCCCTCGAATTCCGGGCTCCAAAACCTAAGTGACATGGGAGGCGCATTCCATCCGGCTCCAATGGCTGCGATTGTATGATCGAGCCTTCCCGACAACGCACAGATCACAGTGGTGGAGGTGAATCCCAAGGAAATGGCGCGCCCAAGTGCCACATCAAGGTCACTCTCGTCCTTGTCGACTTGCAAGGGGATGATTTCCGAACCTTGAGCAGTGGCCCAAGACAGTCCCTCACCTGTAGCTGAGTCAAAGTCTCCGACTACGCTTTGCGGGACTCTTCCTAGTGTTTTGCACAGATCGACGCCTCCGTCTACAGCAATGACGTGCTTCGCTGAATCAACGATTTCCTTGTAGACGGCCGCCTCCTGGTATGGAGCTGCCGCGACCAAGAGGCAGCTAATCCGGCTCACCGGGGGAGCCCTTCGCCCGTGACAGCGACACCGAGTGCAATGTTGGTACCACCAAGGCAGCTGCTGCGAATACTCCTATCGCCGAGACCGGAACAAAGAGATTGTATAGCGCTGAGTACATGATGGCCGATTGTCCAACCGGCGCATATTGGGAAAAAAATATGTAGCCCGACAAAACGTGAGCACTATACCGAAGCCCAGAGGAGATAGTCACTGCAAGAAAGAGTATCCATAGCGCCTGCAGACTCCTGGAGTCCACTTCCTCCATTCGCTGATGTAAACCACGAAAAATGCCGGCAGCACCTACAGCTCCGAAGGCGATAACGTAGTCCAGAAACACTTGCACGGGATGGACAATCACAGGATCGATCATCAGCTCGACGAGCCCATAAAGTACGCCAGTCACCACGCCAGCGAATGGGCCTCTTCGTAGCGCTATCACAATGATTGGCAGCATCACGAGTGAGACGGTGCCTCCGTAGGGCATGCGGAACACTGTGAAGGCATTCAGTACCACAGCAAGAGCCACACAAAGGGAAATCTCGACCAGGATCCTGACCGGTATGGATCTCATCGCACCTCCGGGGACTAGCGAATAGAAAGACCGCACCTGTCCCCTATTCTAGCGCAACAGGTGCGGTCAAGGCGCTCAGTAGATCAAAGACCAAAGACGGCCTGGCCCAGGGCGATGAATAGCGGAATGCCGATACCAATTGCCACCGGGGTTCCGATACCCGTCGAACTGCCAATATAGGCTGACGGATTCGCCGAAGGGATACCACTTCTTATCGTTGGCGGGCCAGATACATCGGAGTTCGATGCGGCAAGAATCGCCATCATAACGACCCCGCCGGGCGAGAACCCGACAAGAAGGTGAGCGACATAGCCAAGGCCGAACCCGAGAAGTCCGTTCAGTAAAGGAGCAAACAAGGCATACAGCGCATACCAATGGGCAACCTTGAACAAGTCCTTCAGACTTGAGTAAGCGTCCATCCCAAGCGTGAGCATGAGGACAGAAAGGAAGCCCATGAACAACTGGTCGTAGAAGCCCTCGAATACCATTTGCGGCTGAGCAATCAAGCCGATGGCAACACCAGCCAACAGAGTGGTCACAGCCATTCCCTGAAAGGTCTCCTTGGCTATGGCTCCGATTCCGACACTGCCTTGATCTCCCGACTTCTTCTTCAGGTACATGTTGGCCAGCAGGATAGCGGTGACAAGAGCAGGCGTGTCCATGAAAGGGTAAAGTGCAGCAACCCATCCTTCGAAAGCCAGCCCAGCATCTTCCAGGGCTACAGTCCCGGCTATGAAGGTGCCGGATGAGACAGCTCCGAACAAACCAGCGGTCGCATATGCATCCACGGCCTTGACACCAGGTAGCCTTTTCAGTATGGCGGAACCCACTACAACGACGACCACGCCGATAAGCATGCAGAACAACGCCGGTAGTAGAATGTCGGTTAGATCAGCATTGCGCATCTCCATACCGGCATTTAGGCCGATCCTCATCAGGAGAACGAACACCGTGAACTGGTAGATCGACTCAGGAATCCTTAGCTCACTCTTTATCGCCGCAACGATCATTCCAAGTATGAGAAACGACAAAGTCGGCGTTTGAAGCATCTCCAAGAACTTGGTCAAAAAGCCTATTACTACCTCCATGAACCCTCTCTCTCTATTTGAAACAATGCGGCGCGCACCACAACATCCTCAACGTGCGAGCCGCCATCCCTTCAACACAAAGTCAGCTGTCACCAACCCCTTCAATGACCACCCTGCGAGACAAGCACTATCTGATAAATGGAGAGTTTATCCCTTAGCGTGAGCGGATGACAATCATCGGTAAACGGCAAGGGTTCTACCGCTGCCCATACCAATAGCCGGAAGTCATATATATCCCCCCGTTTGCCGACAAGCATCCCCCGTAGGCGGCATCTTCATTCCGAATTTGGCCATGGTACGGCAATCTTGCTCATACGAACTACGGTAATTCAGATTGCCAGTGATCTTCGAAGGGAGTGATTCAGATGTCGAGTACTGTTGTCGCAACCAGTCCGCCGACCTATGTGGTCTCAAGGTGGAGTATACCTATCGCAGGTATGCTTTTGACCCTGATGGGCGGAATCGCCTATGCATGGGGTGTGTTCATCGTTCCGCTAGAGACTACGTTTGGTTGGACTCGGGCGCAAGCCGCACTTCCTGTCTCTGTGTATCTGGCTGTATTTAGCGTTTCGATGATCTTTGGTGGGATGCTACAGGATAGATACGGTCCTCGCCTGGTAGCAACAGCGGGCGGGGTCCTGTTCCTCTTGGGCTACCTTGGAGCCACCCAGATTGAGCGCTTCGGCGAGGTATGGTGGCTTGTAGTAACCTACGGAGCTATCGGCGGACTTGGTTGTGGTTTGGCATACTGCGTTGCGGTGCCCACTATCCGAAAGTGGTTCCCGGACAGGGTCGGTTTCGCTATCACTGTGGGCCTGATAGGCTTTGGAATAGCATCTGCAGTCTTTGCACCAGGAATCACTCAACTAATCGCCACGGTGGGGATACCTACCACCTTCTTGATCCTTGGCGTGATAACTAGCCTAATAACCTTCTTCGCTGCCTGGGTCATGAGGCTACCTGCTCCGGGTTGGTCCCCCCCGAATTGGGATCCTTCGACCACCACTAATGGCGCCGCAATGCTGGCCCCGCGTACGGAGGCAACCTTTGGCGAGGCGCTCAGGACCCCTAAGTTCTACCTGATTTGGATTGGATTCGTATTGATCATCTTCGGTGGCCTGATGGCGATGACGCACGTGGCTCCTTACGGTGTCTCGATCCTCGGTCTGGACAAGCCGGCTGCAGCGCTGGCGATGACATTCTTCGGCCTCGCCAACGGGTTCGGTAGACCGCTAGCTGGCTTCCTTGCCGAGAAGATCGGGCCGGTGAACGTGATGCTGGGGACTTATGGAGTGACCGCAGCTACATACTTCGCCTTCAACACAGTGGCAACCACCACGGTAGCTTTGTATGCTAGTGCCTTCATCCTCGGTCTCGGGTTTGCTGTGACGCTCGGGTTGTTCCCGGTCCTGACCACGGTATCTTTCGGAGTGAAGAACCTCGGCGCGATCTACGGGGGTATCTTTACCGCCTTCGGTGTCTCGGCTTTCTTCGGTCCTCAGGTGGGAGCGCTGCTCTACGACCGGACCGGAGCCTATGATGTGCCCTTCGCTGTCGCCGGTGTGTTCACGCTACTGGGATGGGCTCTCTGCCTGGTTGCATACAAGTTGAAGTACAAGCTTCCATAAGGCTGTCCGCACTCCAGTTCAGTCGATTCCTTGAGAGGCCCTGCTCGATTCGAGCGGGGACTCTCGGCATGTTGTCTGAGCGCGCCGGCAAACCGAGGGCAGCACAGCAGCGATGTAGAGGGTTTAGAAAATCTGAGAGCTGCTCGAGGCCGGAGCGTTAGAAGGCAACCATAGCGAAATCGTCGGTCCAAGTCCGAGCGACGCAGACTTAGAGCTCGTCCCTGATAGTGCATATGGTGGA
>JAMDCK010000015.1 GCA_023488435.1 Actinomycetota bacterium | reverse complement strand
AGGTGGCCGATTCTCGAGAGTGCCACCCTGCTAAAGAGGCACGATTGCTCCCGAATAGCGCCATCTGTAAACTACTTTCGTGCTGTTGGAGCACTGGACTTCGAGACGACCGGAGTCCGCAGACCAGGGGCGTCTGCTTGGACGCCTCCTCAAGCAGAGAAAGAGTAACTGCGCGCATGAGTGATTCCTGCGAATCCTTCAAGGCCCATGACAATCCTCGTTTCTCCATCCTCGTGCCAGCCTACAATGCCGAGGCAACACTTGCCGAGACAGTTGCTTCCGTACGTAAGCAGACCTTCGATGACTGGGAGCTTGTGATCGTCGACGACGGCTCAGCGGACTCTACGTTCTCTCTCGCCAGCGACACCTCGGTGTCTGACGCTCGAATCAGAGTGATACACCAAGCCAACCGAGGTACAGGGGGAGCCTACAACACGGCGGTTCGAGAGGCACGGGCCGACCTTCTGGTAATGCTCTCCGCCGACGACCTGCTCTTGCCTGATCATCTTGCAGCCATGGATGAGCACATCCGCTCCAACCCTGAAGCCTCAGTGTTCACCTGCGACGGATACTTCCAGTATGAAGACGGGCGACGGACGCTTCAGGATCTCGACGACCGCTGGAGGGACTCGGGTGCGGCCACTCTCGTTGACCTGTGTTCGGCCTGTTTCTTCGGCATTGGGGCAGTGTTCAAGCGGGAGGTATTCGATTCGGTCGGGGGATTTTGTGAGAACCTGTACGCCGAGGACTACCGATTCTGGCTCCTCGCGTTGGCCCATGGCTATCGTCATAACTATCTTGATGTGCCCCTTTCGGTGCATCGGCGCTCTTCTACCCAGAAATCCGCACATGCCGTCCTGATGCGTCAGGCCGACATAGCTGCACTACGAGAGATCATCGCTTCAGGGCTTCTGTCCCCAGAGTCCCTTGAAGCTGCGCAAAGAAGCATCAGTCGCCATCTGCGTGTCATACGAGTTCGCACCATGCTCTCGCTGATGCTAGGAGAGCATCTTGCCGCTCGCATCATTGCCGCGGCTCGGGGCGGCTACGCGAGGGGGCGGAGGCAGTGAGGCGCCGTATCGTGTTCGTAGACGACTATCGCCCGGCGAACATAGGAGGCGGGGAACGACATCTGCTACGCATCGCTCGCGGATGCAGGGAGGCTGGATGGCTAACCAGCATCGTCTGCGCTCCGGGTTCAGGTCTCGAGGCTCATGCGCGTCAGGATGGGCATGAGGTGTGGCCAGTCCACACAGGGCGCATGGTTATTCGTGATCGACAGGCCCTGTCCGCACTGTTCGCTCGCCTGTCCCCCGACATAGTACATTCGCACGGGTTCTATGCGACGCTGATTGCTGCCAGTGCTGCTAGGCAAGCCGAAGTTGCACATATTCTCTCGACGGTGCACAACATGCCGAGCGCACCGCTCCACCTGCACCCGAATGCGAGAGGCCGACTCGAGCTCAGTCTTCGGAACGCATTGTTCCGACGCATAGCTCAGAGCGTCGACCGGTTCGTAGGTGTCGTGCCGGCGGTAAGAGACGAGTTGCTAACGATCGGTTTGGACCCGGACAAGCTGGTCGTTATTGAAAACGGCATCCCTGACCCGGCCATTGATGTTAGGCCTGTTGCTGTTCCCGCAAAGAGCGGGGTGATACGCGTGGGTTCGGTCGGTCGCTTCGAGCGGCTCAAGAGTTACGAGCACTTCATCTCGGCAGCGGCCATCGTCGCGAGCGAGCGGGACGACACCGAGTTTCGCCTCATCGGCGACGGCTCGCTACGCGAATCGCTCATGACTCAAGCCGAGCGACTGCACCTTCGTGACCGAATTGTGTTCGCCGGGTGGTCTGAGGATCCTATCAGCGAGATTGCCGCAATGGACATCTATGTTGTCTCCTCGGTAACGGAGACGACGAATCTTACTGTGCTGGAGGCCATGGGCCTTAGTCGTCCGGTCGTCGCGACCGATGTAGGCGGAATCGCTGATGCCGTTACGGATGGGGTGGGCGGCTACATCGTACCCCCCCGGCGCGAGGATCTCCTTGCGAGGCGCATCTGTGAGTTGGCGGCGGATGCCGCACTGAGAGAATCGATGGGCGCAGCGGGACGACGCAGGTTCGAGGAGAGTTACACCGAGGAACGCATGATTACAAGGCACCTGGATCTCTACGATCAGCTCGCCGGGGCTTAGGCTCGAGAGCGGGCCTGCGGCCCAAGGACTCCTTCGTACACCTCGAGGGCTTGCCCGACGACCGCCTGCGCGGAAAACCGCTCGCGGGCGTATCGCTCAAGCGCAGCCGGGTCGAACTGCGAGTGATTATCGAGCATCCACTCCATGCCGTAAAGGAGCGCATCGACGCTACCCTTGTCGATAAGCAGTCCCACTTCGGGCGTGATGAAGCCCTCGGGTCCGCCGCAACGCGTCGCGACGACCGGGCGGCCGCACATGAGCGCTTCCGCTGCCGCTACCGAGAACGTCTCCTGCGTGCTGCTCACGACCGCGAAGGCTGCACACTGTAGAATCTTGCGGACTTCATGGGGCGACTTGCTGCCGACGAACTCGACGTGGTCCTCCCCCAACCCCAGTGAGGCCGCCTTGCACTGAAGCTCCTCGCGCAGTTCGCCATCGCCCACCATGACGAGGCGGAAGTCGCTGCGACGGTCCGCCAGTTGGCCGCAAGCCTCCAGGAGACCCGCGATGTTCTTCTCGGGACCCATAACCGAGGCGTGCACGATTAGATGCGGCTGTCCGGCGATGGGTCTATGCGGGCGTGGCTGCGGGGGGCACTCTGGAACGACGTTAGGGATCACCATCGGATCGACCGCCAGCCCTAGCTCGGCGAGCCTGTCTGCAAGCACGCGGCTCACGGCGATCGTCCTTGCGGCACGCAGGGCCAGCGGGCGGAGCACCCGCTCCACGAACACGCGGGATTTGGCGAGCTTTCGCGGGCTGTCGGCGAAATACTCCGACGAGTGCTCCGTCACCACGTACGGGATGCCATGGCGCCGTTGGATCACCGAGGCCACCGCCGAAGCCGGCCACAGCCCGTGCACGTGGATGATGTCCGGCACCCGCCTGGATTGGACGAGCAGGTCGAAGGCGCGAAGCCCGAGCCGCGGGTGTGCCAGGAGATTCAGGTAGAGGTCGACGAGGTACGCCAAGAAGCGCATCGGCCCCTGCCGAGGGATTCGATGCCACTTGGTGGTTGCGCGGACCACGGTGATTCCGTCTTCGACGACGATCGTAGGGAGTGCAGCAGCCATTGCGGGAGTCACATGCAACACCGCCACATCGCAATGCTCGCTCAGCGTCTGCACTTGTTGGCGCACGAAAATACCAGCGATCGGCCGCTCATCGCTGGGGTAATAGCTTGGGATGATCAGTACGAACCTGCGCATCGGTCAATGATATCATCACGAGGACCGATGGATTCCTGCTCGTGCGCCTAGGGGCCTCAATCTGCATACGTTATACTTGCTTGCGGCTCTGGCTATCCATAGCGATCGAGGAATACCCTTGTTCTTCAAACTAGTTCACTATGCAAGCGAATATCTGCGCATCAACGCAATTCGCCGGATGCTCGGTGCAGTCGACGTGCGAACCAGCGAGATTACTCTTCTAGTAGCGCTGGCAGCGGTCTTCGCGGTCTTCGAGGGTCTCGGAATCTCCCTGCTCCTCCCAATCCTTCAGTACGCTGAAAGCGGCCAGACAGCGATCACCGCAACGGGCGGGGGCGTGTGGGCAGGACTGCATGGGTTCATGGAGTTCGTCGGTCTGCCAGTCATCCTCCCGATCCTCCTAATCATGGCGTTTGTGCCCATTTTGATGAGGCAGCTAGTCTTCTATCTGAACACTTGGTACTCGGCGGTAGTCGCGGGCAGAATCGGCGTACGGATTCGGATGAAGGCGCTCGACGCGGTACTCGATGCCGACCCGGAGTTCTTCACGCGGCAATCCGCTGGACATCTCGTTGGAATCGTCGTCACACAGACGGTCATGGCTGGTCACGCTATCATCGCGGTCATCCGGCAACTTTCAATCACCTTCCTTATGCTGCTCTACATCGTGATTCTGCTCGCCCTTTCGGTTCCTCTGACGATGATAACGCTGGTCTTCGCGGTTCTAGTCTCCATCGTTGTCAAGTCCTATATCCGAAAGATTCGCGACTTCGGTGTTGAGGCAGCCGAGGTGACCCAGGAGATGATCGCCAAGATTGTTGAGCGCATCGGGATGATGCGCCTTGTGAAGCTCCGCCACCAGAAGCAGAGCGAGTCCAAGCGCATCGAAGAATACTCAGAGAAGATGCGCGCAATCAGCGTCAAGCAGGCCAGGCTCGGCGCGATGATCGAGGTGACCGCCGACCCGCTGCTCATGCTCTCGGCTTTCGCGACCCTGTACATCGGCATCGACGTTCTCGGTATGACACTCGCCCAGCTCGGCCTCCTGCTCTTCGTGCTCAACCGCCTGAACGCCAAGGTCAAGGAATTCAACGCAGGCCGCCAGGCCATCTCTATGCAAATGGCGGGACTACTGCTCGTGCAAGAGGCGATTTCAGACGCCAAAATATCCAACACCATCCGCGGTGGGGAGATTCCGTTCGAGGGACTTTCCCATGACATGGTGCTTTCTGACGTATCCTTCGCCTATCCCGAGGTACGATCGGAAGACGGCTTGGTGGAATCGGCAGAAAAAGAAGTCCTTCGCGACATCTCACTGACTATTCCTGCCGGCTCTTTCACAGCAATAGTGGGCCGGTCGGGAGTTGGAAAATCCACACTCGTAGAGCTATTTCCGCGCCTGCGAGATGTGACTACCGGCAACATCACAATAGACGGGACCGATATTCGTCAATTCCAACTCGGTTCGCTTAGACGGGGCATCGGGTACCTTACACAGGATGCAATGCTTTTCAACGACTCGGTCCGCGAGAACCTGACCTACGGCCTGGGTTTCAATCCCACTGATGAACAGCTACGCACCGCACTCGAACAGGCATACGCGACGTTCGTCTACAACTTGCCTTCGGGCACTGAGACCAGACTTGGGGACCGCGGCATTCGGCTCTCGGGCGGCGAGAGGCAACGCATCGCGCTCGCCCGCGTACTCCTCAGCAACTGCTCAGTGCTCATCCTCGACGAGCCGACAAGCGCCCTTGACTCCGAGTCTGAAGCATACATCCAGAGGGCCCTTGCCGAACTGCGCGGTAAAAAGACAATCATTGTGATAGCACACAGGTTAGCCACCGTGATCAAAGCCGATCAACTGCTCGTCATGGAAGACGGGCGGATCGTTGAGCGCGGAACGCACGAGGAGCTGATGACCTGTGGCGCGACGTACCAGCGACTGTTCGAGACGCAGCTACTGGGATAAACGTCAGGTGAGCAGAGTATCTCAACTGAGAACATCAGGCCGCCGGAGCGAACCATGATAAACCAGTGGGGTCTAAGCGGACTGTACCATTCGTCTGTGAGATTGTATGGCTCTTTTTTTACGCGCCTCAAATACCCATCCAGTCCAACCGTGACAAGAGGCATCTGTATGCGTGGGGCGAGTGGGTGGGGGCCCTTGTGTCAGTCGAGAGTCGCCGCCAGGGCATATACGGAATCCGACGAGTCGAGCAGGTCCTTCTCGCGCAGAGCGCTCCACCGAGCGTGCCCCCCTCGCTCAAATCAAGACTCTGAGGGCAGAGCAGGACGAATCCTCCCGTTGTCAAAGGCGCCCTCGATGCTGGACTTTCTTGGATTGTGCATCGACAAGAACTCACCTGTCCATTATCTCACCTATAATAGTTTCGCATAATGGCCGAACTGTTTCTGTAGATTCCCGGCATCGCCAACTTCTTTCATCCACCACCTGTCTCTAAACCTTCGATAGATGGTGCGCAACAGCTTGCGACAGGAAAGTATAAAACGTGCTAGATAATAAATTGGGGGCAAATACTCAAAGGCCCTACCCATGATGACAAGCAAAAGTGCCCGCCATCTAAGACGGAAGTAGCTCCGAAGGACTCCAGCAGTACTATAAGTTTCCCCGAAGTTCTTTCGTTTGATGGATTCAACCCCAATACGAAACAGTATTCTGCTAAGCTCCTCTCTCAACACACATTCGACCCGTATTCTTAATTCAAATGGAATTCTTTCATCTTCCGTCAGGTTACGAATCATTTTGAGCCAGCCGGGCCAGAAAAAATCGAAGCCCATCGATGTGGCAGTATGAGATGACGGGCGCGCCACCCAAATACCACATGGCTTGTTCGTAATCACAATGGGAAACCGGGCGGCAATCCGCAACTCAAAATCATAATCTGCTGGAGGTCCCACATCCGCATCAAGAGTCCCAACTTTTTCAATTGCTTCTTTGCGGAACAGGACACTAGTCCATGTAGGAACCCCTCTTTCCAACATTTGGAGAAGGCCGTCCGGGGGGGCGAAATACCCCTCCCTCTCCCAAGAAGCCAAACTGGCACTCAAGACATGTCCTTCTTCAGTCATATTGATAGTAGTCCCTGCAGAAAAAAGCGCGTCTGGAAAGTCTTTGAACCCCCTCAGGGTGATTTCATAAAAATCAGGCAGAACGAGATCATCGTCAGAGAGGAGGGAGAAAAACGGCGTATCGACATGCTCCAGTCCATAATTATAATTCTTCAAACCCCCTATATTCTCAGCATGGCAGTGATATTTGACACGGGGATCCTTCTTTGCATATTCAGCAACGACCTCTGCCGTTTCATCACCTGAGGCATTGTCGTAGATGCGCACCTGAAAATGTGGATAGGTTTGACTTAGTACACTCTCTATGGCCCGCCGAAGAAGTTCAGGCCTACGGTATGTTGGAATAATTGTTGTTATTAGGGGCTTGGAAGCGTCATCGCTATCTGGCATCCCCATGCTGACTATTGGCATCTGGTTGTTCTGCATATCCTTATTCTATCCCACATGACACCTTTCGAGTGCCAAGATTTCTATTGAGTGCTGAGGCGCTACCGTACGCTCAAGAGAAACCGTTCCCCGCAACTCACTACCACGGGTTCGCCCCTAATCACGTCTTGGACATCGAGTAGTCTGGTTCACATCCACCAGGATGCTATCTCAAATTGACTGCATGTTCTCACGTCCTGAAAAGCACTGGTCAATCGATTGATTCCCGTACCTGCGACCGCAGGAAACGCTTGAATCTGTCGGGAAGGATCCTGTGCGCCAATGTGATCAGATGTGGTCTGATGCGGCCGAAAAGCGCATGTTCGACCCGGAGCACTGCAAGCCAAACCAGCGCCCTAATCCCTCCGTATCGCCTTAAGTGAGCAAGCGTGCCAACGTAAAGGCCCGGATACGATTGACGATGCCGAAAGAACCCTCGGCCTTGTTCCTTGACCCATTTCCACGCAAACCTCCTTGCCTGCGCCTTTGGCAACAGCGGCATCAGCTGAGGCATCCCAAGGTACGAAAGTGAATAGTCTCCGGGCTCCTCGGCACCAAAGCAATGGAAAGCGGAATACACCGCTTGGTTCGGCAACGAGCGATAATTCAAGCGGCCGTGTCGCCTTAACGTCGCCAGAAGAACCCCAAGGTGAGGAAAGCCGGTATTATGGTACAGAAATGCGTGACTTGCCTGCGGAACGAAGACTGACGCCCTGTAGATCATGTTTCCGATGAGCCCGGACCCCTTCACACCAGCCCAGGCGTGTTTCCACTCATGAACTACATCCGTGACTTCGTCAACACCGGGAGTGAGCACGATTGCATCGGCTTGCCCCCCGGATCCGAACTGAGCGATATAGCTCAGTGCCCTTGGGTCCAGCTCGTCATCGTCTCCGAGTACCCAAAGATGTTCGTCCAAATCAGCAAATAGGAAACCGAGGGCGATATTGGCGTTACCCCCGAGATTGGCGGGGTTTCGCCTGACCTCGACATCGAACCTCTTCGCGTATGAGGCGAGATCGTCATCGGAGATCAATGGGGAAGCATTATCGCTTACGAGGACGCGAAGTTTACCCGGCCAGTCGGCGCGTTGCGCCTCGATAGACGCAAGTTGCCGTATCAAAGCATTCGGACGATTGTAGGTCGGAATGTAAATGAACAGGTTCATGTCTTTGTCCTTCTATGCAGCCTCTCGACATTCCTGTTTTGTTTACTTAGCATGATGCAACATCATTTCACTGGATCAGACTAGGCCGACATGTCCACACGGTACAGCAACTTAGTAGTATATGACATTGATTTCCCACAGTTCCTGGACAATCGCATCCTCAACTACGAATCGATGAAGCAGTATCCGGGCGCCGGAGCAATCTCCCTCTTGGCGAAGCGTCTCAAAGAAGCGGACGTCGGGATGGTCACGGCCGACCGATATCTGCAAGAGACCGCGAGTCAGGGTAGATCCATTGTGCTCAGCAACGAGCAGACTAAGTTCACCTCAGCGCTTCTCGATGATCGGGGCCTGCGTGGATCTGTTTGCTTGAGCGGGGAATCGCCTGTCGTGGCATGGAAGTTCTACTCCAATCTACCCCAGATCGCAAAGAGGTACGACAACCTAGTCCTATTCCCAGGCGCGCGTTCGATGACCGGAGGTGCTTCTAGCTTCCATGACTTCTTTTGGCCATGCCCTGACCTTCGTCCACTCGATGGCCCGCCCTGGCAGGAACGAGGGTTCCTGACCCTTGTCAGCAGCAACAAACGAGCGTTCAGTTGGCCTCAGCCACTGTTCGAACCCATGCACCCGAAGGTATCTTTGGGAAGGTTGTATCGAACGCTAGAAGCGCGAAGCGCTAGGAGAAGACATCGCTGGATGGAGCACGATCTCTATGTCGAACGGCTTGCCGCCATACGACATTTCGGAGCGACTGACGGATTCGACCTCTTTGGCCGAGGATGGCATGAACCCGTTTCCGGTGCAGATGCCTTAACCAAGCATTCGATTGCCGGATCGTATCGCGGGCCGCTTCCTTCTGACGGCAAGATCACGACCTTGACCGGCTACCGGTTCACACTCTGCTTCGAGAACACGATCTTTCCGGGCTACATCACCGAGAAGATATTCGACTGTCTGCTTGCAGGAACCATCCCCATCTATCTCGGTGCGCCAGACATCACCGATTACCTACCGCCCGAGGCTTTCGTCGATTTCCGTGACTTCAGCGATATGGCTTCGCTCGAAGACTACCTTAGAGTCATGCCCGCGGAAGATGCGCATGCCAGGATCGAGGCGGGAAGAAGCTTCCTTCACTCTCGACCGGCTACGCGCTTTACAGAATCGGCTCAAGTCGAACTTCTGAGCGGTCTCTTGCTCGATTCGTTTGCGAAAGCGGACTCAAGATGGAACGCCTGACCGTAGTGATACCCACATATAACCGGCCCTGCTACCTTCGCGACTGTCTTCACAGCGTCGCGTCCCAGACACTCCGTGACTTCAAAGTGGTGGTGCTCGATAATGCCAGCACCGAGGATTACGGCCCGGTTCTCGAGAAGTTCGAGGCTTTGGACATCGAATACCACCGGAATCCTGAGAACATCGGAGCGATAGGGAACAACGACAAGGCCCGGGAGATCGGCTCCAGATCCACCTACCATGTGATTTTTCACGATGACGACCTGATGCACCCTGAGATGCTAAGGTGCCAGTTAGAAGCACTCGACAAGATGCGGAATCTCCAATGGGTGGCCACGGAGTGCGCTGCCTTTACTTCGGACAGCATGCCCGATTTCAGCGAGGCGTCCGTCGGAGGACTCGACCTGGAAGTTTACGAAGACCCCGCAGCGCTGGTTCGGGTCCTACTGGCAAACGTCCCGCTCAATTTCGGTTCGGTGATGTTTCGCAGCCAGCAGGCCCCGCAGCCCATCAGGGGTGATGAGTTTCAAATCGTTGCAGACAGGATCCTTCTGACCGACCTGGCGGCACTCGGCCCTGTCGCTCTCATCCGCGAACCACTGGTCTTGTATAGGCACCACGAAGGCCAGGACTCCCACAACCCAGTCTTCAGAGAGCACCATGCGCTTTCCCTGATGAAGTATTACCGCGACGCTCTTCCAGCTCCGCTATCGGCTAGAGACGAATCGCTTCTCCTGAAACACGGCACGAACTACCTGCTGCATGCGCGCTCTGTCATCGGGCCTTCAAATCGCAAGCCTCTGAGTTCATTGATAGGCGATGCCCGCCGAGAAGGGCTCTTCCGCTGGCGAGCAATCGATGGGCAGGGTGTGGCGGCGATAGCGCGACTGGCCGGACTCGAAGGTCCTTACAGTGCGATACGACCCGTGCTGGGGCGCGTCAGGCGGCTCGTTCAGAGAGCCTGAGCCTCATCCTCGAGCGAGCAATGCTTCTGTCTCGTCGCAGAGCGTTTCGATAGATGTGCGCGAGGGACTGTACCCGATCGTTTCGGCCCGACGATTGAGCGAGTAGTAGTTGGGCTTCAGCCCCGTCGCTCCCTGAGGTGATGCAGCGCCTACGATCTCGTACTCAAGACCGTAACGTTCAGAGAAGTGGTCCAATACCTCAAACTTGGCGACGGGCGCAGCACTGTAGAGGTCGAACACCTGGTTTCGGGGCCCTGAGTCGATTACTGCTGCAACGAAAGCTGCCATATCTTGCGGGGCGATGTAGTCGCGTACGATGTCTTCCGGACCAACTTGTAGGGGCGCCTTGTCCATGGTCGCGCGAAGCACGTCACACATCAGGAAGTTGGTGCTGACATCGATGTGGCGCGAGAACAAGCCAAACAGACGAAGATCGACGATGGCGAGGTCAGCGGCGGCGCGATGCCTCGCCTCGGAAGCCAGTTTGGCGAGGCCGTAATAGTCCTTCGGGGTGACGTGATTCAGCGGTACGACGGCCGACGTATTCTCCGTCGCGGGTTCGGCAAAGTCCCCGCAATACGCAGCACCGCTGCTGAAGCTCACGCATTGCGTGTCCGGATGTGCTTCAAGATAGTCCATGACAACACCGTCGAACCGCTCAGTCAGGTCGAAGATACCCGATCCGCATACAGTAACCCCGCTTGGAGTTCCGATACCAACGCAGTTGACGATCGCCCCATAGCCGACTCGAGGGAACTCATCGAACGATGCCACCTGGCATCTTGCCCCATTCGGCAGTGAATCCAAGAACTGCTTGAAGCGGACAGTGTCCCTCACGACTGCTGTAATTTCTCGACCGCCGACCGAAAGAAATGTGTCAATCAGACACTTCCCGACATGGCCTGTAGCGCCGAGGATTGCAATACTGTCCCGGCTGCTGCTCATGCTAACCCGCCCGTCGCTCGATGCCACGCGATAGTCCGTTCTATGGCGCGTTCAATGCCGACAGTCATCGTTAGCCCGAGCTCAGACTTTGCCCGGAACACATCGGGCACAAATCGCGTCAACTGCGGTTCGCCTACCTGCCGACAAAGTACAGACGAGGTGCCAGGGACACCGTCCGCGATGCGATTGGCAAGTTCGCGAAGTGTAATGCCCTCCGGGCTGCCGACGTTGTATGCGGTTCCGGGGGTGCCCTCGGCGAGCATGACCAGGAGCCAGTACGCCATGTCACTGGGGTACATGTAACTCCGCACCGTGTCTGCGTCGCCTAAGATTCGAATCGGCACGCCCAGAAGCGCATCGCGCAAGAAGTTGTTCACTGCCCAAGGCTTATCCAGGGCCTGATGCGGACCCATGAATGCGAATGGGCGCGCAATGACAACCGGCAGCTTCTGCGTGCTCCTCCAGGCGGCTGTCTCAGCCTCCGCGAAACGCTTCGCCTCGGCATAGATGGAGGAAATCGAGTCTGGCCGTGGCCCGCCGACGAATGTCTCTGGAACTCGTTCGAGATCGAGCGGCTGAGGCCCGTATACTAGGCCGGAACTGACGCTCAGAACCTTGCGAAGCACACTGCTTCTAGCCGCCGCTTGGAACACCGTTGATGCACCGTGTGCAATGACACTCATGGTGCGAAGCGGGTCCCGCGCATGCGTGCGGTTGTCTGGAGTCCCGGCAGCATGAATGATATAACTCACGCGGTCCGGCAGTGATGACAGATCTCGCACGTCCTGTTCGACCAGAATCAAATCCCTTCTCGCCGCCAGATGTGGCGCACGCGTCTCGAACGCCCTAGCGGCCGGGGAGAGGAGAATGAGCTCGATGTCATAATCGTGCGCGTCGTTCAGCCATGTGACCATCTCCGCAAGCCACGTACCCATGAAGCCAGTTCCGCCGGTAACAAGCACTCGTTGACTTCGAAGTACCTCCAGCGGCCTGATGTCCGTGATCGCAGCGGCACAATCCGCAGCGAGATCAGCAGCGACCTGCTCGTTCATCACGCTGGCCCCCCTGCAAGATCGCGGGCAATCTCGATGATGATGTCTTCCTGCCCGGCGACAACGCCACGACGCCCGAGTTCGAATAGCACATCGCGGGGGTCCACTCCGTACTGCTTCGCAATGCGGTCTACGGGCTTGGAGAAACCGGAGAATACGCCCGCCAGCCCACTCACGACACTAGCGGGCACCGCGTCCGGCAGAACTTGAACGAGCTCCCGTTCGCAGACCTCGGCGGCATCCAGCATCCGGTACAGGTCGATGCCAGTCTCGTAGCCCATCTTCCCGAGCACGGCGACCATCCCCTCGAGCTGGGCGTTGCCAGCTCCTGCACCAAAGCCGCGGGCAGCGCCATCGACGATGTACGCACCAGACTCCACTGCGGCAACCACATTGCCGATGGCCAGGCTGAGATTGTTGTGTGCGTGGAAACCAACGGGGACGGAGAGACCATCGGCCAGGTGACCGATCTTCTCCCTCACGTCGGTTGGCAGGTATGCACCTGCCGAGTCCATGAGAACGACGCCCTCCGCGCCGTACTGCTCCATCTTGCGTGCCTCTTCGAGCAGTACTTCCTTCGGTGCCATGTGACTCATCATGAGAACGCCGTACACCTCCTTACCGCTCTCGCGAGCGAAGGTGATGTGGCGCTCAGTGATGTCGGCCTCGGTGCAGTGCGACGCGACTCGGATCACGTCGACACCAGCCTCAATCGCCGGCCTCAAGTCTTTGTTGATCGTCGCGAAACCGGGGATGACGTGAATGCTGAGACGGGCGCACTTGAGAGCAGCTCGGACCGTGGCGAGCATCTCCGCATCCGTCATCAACGCCTCGCCCACTTGGAGCGACGACGCACCAATTCCATTGCCGTGGCCAACCTCGACGATCGCTACCCCGGCGGCATCGGCCGCAGTGGCATACACACTGAGCTGATGCCGGTTGAGCTGATGCGCCACGGCATGGTTACCGTCGCGAAGCGTGATATCGGTGACAAGAAGGCGTCCCATGATCACTCCTCTCCCCCGCGCGCTAGCGCGAGCTTGGCGTGCCCTTCGGCGACAGCGACCGCCGCACAGTTGATGATATCTAGGTTACCAGCATAGCTGGGGAGATAGTCGCCCAACCCCCGCACTCGCACCATCACCACTATACGACCGTTCTCAAGGGTGGGTGGCACAATGAGTTCATAACCGGGGACGTAGGTACGGATCCGCTCGACCATCGACTCAACTGCCGGACGGAGTGCATCCAGGTCGGGGTGCTCAGCCCTGGCGAAAACGGTCGCCTGCATGTCCACGGGGGGCAGCGCGGGATTAAGATTAAGGATCGCCTTGGCGCGTTCGCAGCCGGAAAACGCGAGTATTGCCCGCTCGGTGTTCTCGATGTACTCATCGATGTTGACGCGTGTGGCAGGACCAGCGCTGCGCGAGGCGATCTGCGAGACGACTTCGATGTATGGCACCTCGCTGTGAACCTGACCAATTACATGCGCGATAGGCACTGTTGCCTGTCCGCCACATGTCACCATGTTGACGTTGTTCAGCGCAAGTCCCTGTTCGAGATTGACGGCAGGAACGCACATCGCGCCCAGATTAGAGGGCGTGAGATCAATGACGATCTTGCCGAGCGCCCCAAGGATGGGCCCATGTCGCAAGTGACTGAGAGCCGACGTGGCGTCGAACACCAACTCGCATAGGTCCGGGTCATCGACAATCGCATCAATGCTCTTGTCAGAGACCGGCACCCCCATCGCCATAGCCCGGACAACACCCCTTGATGAGAGGCTCCTACCGATGAAAAGGACGCACTCCAAGAATTCGGATCGAACGACCTTGCTGAGAAGGTCGGAGCCTATGTTGCCGCTTCCGAGTATTGCGACTCGCAGCTTCCTTGCCGCCATTGTCAGTAGTCCCTGTCTTCCACGGGCGGGACTACCATGATGCGCTGCAAGTGACTCCGTTCGAGGAACGGATACATGTCCTCGAGTGGACGGGATACCATCGAGCCATCTTCGCGCTTCACTGAGGCGACTGTCGGGATGATCTCCTGCAGCTGCGGAGTCATGACCTCGCACACGGCAGGCCCACCTGTCGCCAGGGTCGAGAGGATCGCCGCATCAAGGTCGCTGGGGTTCTGGGAACGAAAGAATGGAATGCCGTATGCCCGGGCTATGAGCTCGAGATCCGGGCAGCTAACGCCGGAACGCGGACCCTCACCCAAATAGCGGCCCTCGAAGAAGCGATCCTGCGTCTGTCGTATGGACAGGTACCCGTTGTTGTTCAGCACGAAGAGCTTGACGGGGAGGTTGTTCGTGACCAGTGTCTGTAGCTCTTGGATGTTGAACTGAAGTGAGCCATCGCCCGTCACGCCCACAGTACGCGCGCCTGTTGCCGCCGATACGCCCGCACACGCCGGGAGTGTATAGCCCATGGTGGCCAGCGCTCCAGATACCACGTAACGCTGATCGCGCTTCAATCTGAGGCCTTGGGAGACGGCGTAGTATGCCGATCCCGCATCGGCCACAACCGTGTCCGTCGCATCCATCAACTGGCTCAGGCGCTCGACGAACCAGTAAATGTTGCTCGGCCCCTCTGCGGTACCGTATTCGGGCAAGCACACGGGGAATTCGGCCTTCCAGTTGCGGCACGTCTCCGCCCAGGAACCATTTCCAGCATGCCTCGAGTCTGCGACCTCGGCCAAGAACTCGCCCGCATCGGCGTTCACGAACAGGTCGACCTCGATCGTCTTCTTCCGGTGGGACGTCTCATCGATGTCGACGACGACCTTCTTGGCGACGCGGGCGAACAGTTCGTACTCGTAGCCGATGACCGCAACATGCAGACTCGTTCCGATCGCGATGAGCAGATCGGAGTTCTGCATCGCAAGGTTTCCCGCTCTTGTGCCCTTGATGCCGACACACCCTACGAGATTCGGATGGTCGTACTCGAGGGTGTCCACGGCGGGATGGGTGGTGACGACAGGGACTCCAGTTGCCTCGACCCACTCCCGGAGTTGGCCCAGCGCACCGGCGAGACGCACGCCCTGACCAGCGAGCACAATCGGTCGCTTGGCCTGCGCAAAGAGCCGCTTGAACTCCTCAATCTGGGGTGCGGGAAGCGCGGGCCGTGCGGGCTCTGCCCCGGACCCGTCCCACGCCTCAAGCACCGTCGGGTCGATGAGCGCTCCTTGGACGTCAAGCGGCACGTCGATCCACACCGGTCCAGGACGCCCACCGGTGGCGATTGCGACGGCCTTCTCGAGTTCGAATCGCACCCGCAACGGATCGTCGAGCATAACGGCGTACTTCGTGACCGATTCTACGATGGGCAGGATGTCTACCTCCTGCACTCCGTACTGACGAAGCCCCGCGATTCCCGAGAGGCGAACGGTCTCCTTGCGCTTCACCTGGCCGGCCACAAAGAGGCAAGGCACCGAATCCTGCCAAGCGCCTACCAGCCCGGTCAGCGCGTTCGTCGCACCCGGACCGGTGGTGAAGTAGCCGACGCCCAGCTTGCCCGTAGAGCGGGAGTAAGCCTCGAGCGCCATCGCGGCCGCCTGCTCGTGGTGCGTGCAAACCTTGCGTAGCTTCTCGTTGCGAGCCAGCGAATCTGTGAGGAACATGATTCCTCCGCCTGTGACGAGAAAGACGTCCTGCACCCCCAGGGTGTCGCTCACGTACGAAGTAATGTAGTCCGCAACCGTGATCATCGTGCGCCCCGATCCCGTCCCGCGGCCGCAAAGAATGCATCCTTGATCTCATGGTAGGGCTTGCCCAGCATCTCGCAGTCTACCGAGTAGGTCAGGTAGCGGATTCCTCGGTCCAACATCGCCTGCATCTGATCGGGGGTGTTCGCAATGGTTCCCGGAACCTTGCCCGCCGAAAGAATCGCGTCGATGCTTCGTTCGAGTTTGGCTACCACATCTGGATGGTCGACCTGACCTGGCAGGCCCATCGAGGTCGACAGGTCGTAGAGCCCCAAGAACACGATGTCGATACCGTCGATCTCAAGGAACGAACCAAGGCGCTCAACAGCCTCCACGCCCTCGATGTGGATACAAATGAGCGTGTTGGCGTTTGCCTGGGCCGTGACTCGTGTCGCGTTAATCGCTGAATAGCCGCCCGCGCGCGTGAACGGCGAGAATCCTCGACCCCCGGCTGGCGGGTACTTGGCGAGGTGGACGACCCGCCTGGCTTCATCTGCGCTCTTGACGTTAGGCACGTGAATCGCGTGCGCGCCGACGTCAAGAGCGCGCAGGATTTCGGCTTCGATAATCCCCCCGACTCTGATGACCGGCGAAACCCTGCGCGATTCGCAGGCGATTGACATCGCTTGGGCGGTCTCGGGACCGATGGGGCCATGCTCCCCATCAATAACGATGAAGTCGAGGCCGGCTGCGGCGATGACGTCGGCAGTGACGGTAGAGGG
>JAMDCK010000014.1 GCA_023488435.1 Actinomycetota bacterium | reverse complement strand
ACCATGGTCTTGCTGGTGGCGGTTTTCTTGATATCCATCATCCAGTGGGTTCTTCTTGCAAGGAGCCGACGCAGAATGGATCCCTGGTCGGAACCAGCGATAACAGATGAGTGATTCTGTTAAATTGTTGTCCATAAGCACCGAAATCCTATAGAATGCTTATGGCGGCTTAATCTTCAGCCGGGTTGAACCTTTTGCTCTGAGGCCGTCTGGATTGGTGGGGACTGAGACATGACGTTTTCCATAGCGCGCAGGGCAGCGTTTACGGCAGTGTTGACTGCTGTCTGTGCGATGGCACTTGCGGTTCCCGCTATGGCCACCTCGACCCCGACATGGGCTGGGTTTGGTAGCACCCCAGGATGGTATGACTGGTCCCAAGTAGCTACACTCCCCGGCAATGTAGGCCGGACATCACCCCACGGTGGTTATAACACCGCTACAGCCATGTGTAGAGTGTGCCATTCGGTACACGCAGCCAGCTCCGTCCTCGGTAGCGAACTCCTGCTGCCCTCGAGCGTGCGCGACGCATGTGCATACTGTCACTTGAACGGGGGCGTCGGCTACACACAGGTGTATGGGGGCAACCCAGCGAACTACTCGGGAAGAAACCTTCCCAACGCCCATAATTTCTGGGTCGCTGGCGGAGTGCGGCAGGGTGTGACTTGCACTATGTGCCATCAAGTCCATGGAGCTGCCAACCAGATGACGGCCAATGCATCTCTGACTCAAAGCATCCTACGGAACTTCGCCGAGTATGATCCGACAGCCGGAGCCCCTTTGGCGACCGATTCGCGGGAGATGGCCCTCACCAGATGGTGCGCGGGATGTCACTTCTCACTACCGCCCGGTAGCTCGTTCTTTGCGACGGCATACGACATGGGCACGCACATCATGGGCCCAGCCAGGGAGAATTACGCTAACCCGAACGCCAGCTTCACGGGACGGGTTGCATGGCGCGACTCGACTTACTGTATGTCCTGTCATGCCAGCGATTACGGCGTGCATGGTGCATGGCCACACATGACTACCGGATCCCGGTTCCTTGTCTCGGCAACATCCTCTGTGGGAACCACCATGCCTGCAAGTAACCCGATACAAGACGGGATCTGCTTGCGGTGCCATCGAGACGGTACCGGTGCTGGTGTCGGCCTGACTTACTAAGGGCCAGTAGGGCGGCTGCTGGGGAGTCAATCCCCGGAGGTGCCGCTATCGGTGAACTCCGATGGCTCGGATGTCTGGCGATGTCGCGGTGACGCAAGAGCGAACAAAGTGAACGCTATCAGCAGCCCTAATGCCACGATAGCCAATACCACGACAAGAGTCGCTTGCAGGTCGTCTGCTGGAAATGTAAGAGCATGCATGGCTCGTGACAATACTTCGTTCACAGGTCAGACCCTTCAGGCGATCCTACAGATTAGGCACGGCTTATGCTAGCACATGGTGCTGATGGGATAGATGCTCATCTCACCACCATAAGATGCCGATAACAGAGGGTACGAGGTGATGCTCGATGAAGGGCAAGAGAATCTGGGATTCGATACCAGTGCGGGTCGGCCTTGCGGTTTCCGCAGCCGTTATCCTTGTTGTAGTTGTTGCCAGCCTAGGGTCCGGATCCAATCCTGTAGTTTGGGTAAGCGAACTGGTGGGCCCCTCGCCTGAGACACGTGGCGAAGGGACCCTGCTGCCGGTCGCCGGTGACTCAGAGGGAAGACTCCCTGTGACCCCCACAGCGCCTCCAGCAGATGGAGCTGCGACTACTGAGGATCCGGACGACCCGGCTCGACCGACTACTCCTGCAACTCCGGGAGCCCCCGGTGCTGCTCCGCCGGCCGGTGCTCCTGCTGTCGATGGGCCCGTGATGACCGTCAGGATCATCCTATGGGACGATACTGATGCCAGAGCCCTGCGGGACACTGCGGTTTCGATTGGTTCTGCCTCTTGGACCCCCGAGCGTTCGTCAGAGGCAAGCCAGACGGGCCGTCTAACAAGGGTCCCAGTTGGTCAAGAGCTGATTCTCACTGTTGCTCCTGATGGCGCGAGCGGCCGGAGCCTTGAGGTTCCCGTTCTTTTGAACGCTAACATGAGAGGCAACTCTGAAGAGGATGCGATCCATGTGGCCATCTCGGATGCTCAGGTAAGAGTGGTTGGTACGCCCGTCGTCGATTTCGATGTATCACTCGACCGACGCTGAGAGACCATGATGCGGGATGGAGTCGCCAAATCAGGACCTGATCTCGGGTTTAAGATTGCGGCTTCTCTCCTGCTAATGATCGTTTTCATAGCCGCACTGCCTCCCATCGCCGCCGCATCTCTTCCCGGCGGCTACTATTCAGTTTGGAGGGGTCCGAACACGCATGGCGCCTTTTCGTGGCCCCTAGGTATGGCGGTCGATGCCAGTGGTGATCTTTTCGTCGCCGATGCGGAGAACCACCGGATACTGAAGCTCAGCCCCACCGGTTCGGTTCTTCAGGCGTGGGGTTCGAGGGGGAGTTCTCCTGGACAGTTCCAGCGACCCGAGGGCGTCGCGGTGGGACTTGATGGGCGAATCTATGTCACGGACACCGGGAACAATCGGATACAGGTGTTCAGCCCATCAGGGTCGCTCGTCGACACCTGGACCGCTGCAGGCACCCTCTCCGGCCCGACAGGGATCGCAGTCGATGCTGTCGGCACGGTGTTTGTTGCCGATACCCTCAACCATAGGATTTTGAGGTTCACCTCAGACGGACGCAACCACACCGTCATCGGTGGGCCGGGTCCTGGTTGGGCCCAGTTCAGCTCACCCTTAGGTGTCGCGGTGGACTCCACTCACCTATATGTCGCCGACAGCAACAACCGAAGAATTCAGAAGCTAACGCTCGCTGGGAGCTATGTCTTCCAGTGGGGGCCGGTGGACAGTACAGTGCAGGTCCCCTTCACCCACACCAGGTTCGGGACACCCTATGGCATCGCCGTCACTGGAGCGGATGAGCTGGTCGTGGCGGACATGTCTGGCATCCGCAACGATCGCGAGTCGTTGGATCCCGTGTTACATATCGAGAGGTCGTCGAAGACGGGAACCATCTCGGCACAGTGGGGCCTGGTGGGCGACGGGCCCGGACAGTTCAGGTTGGCCGCAGGGGTCACTCCCAGGTCCGGCGGCGGTGTCTACATCTCCGATACAGGAAACAACAGGATTCAGGTCCTGGATTCCTCCTGGGCCACACAGGAGGTTTGGGATCTTTCAGGATCCGGGCCGGGCCAGCTGAGGTCCCCTGTTGCCGTTGCCTCGGCACCTGACGGCACGATCTACGTCGCCGATGAGGGCAACGAGCGAATCCAAGTGTTCGGTGCGAACAGGGCGTTTTTGAGGTCCATCGGAGGATCGGGACTTACTACCCAGCCGGCAGATTTGGCGGTTGCCGCGAGCGGGGATGTGCTGGTTGCTATGTCCGGAGGGACTCCCCGAGTGGATCGCTTCTCGGCACAAGGCGTCTTGCTTGGATCAATCGGTTCCGGACAACTGACCTCTGCACAAGGGGTGGCGATCGCGCCATCCGGTGATATCTGGGTCGCCGATACCACATCGGCCCGGGTTCGTAGGTTCTCAGCGGCTGGAGACTTGCTTCAGACTTTGCAGCCGCCAGCCGGGACTCCTGGCGCCCTCATGGCGCCGGTAGACATCACGGTCGATGCTAGCGGGCGCCTCTGGGTGGTCGATCAGAGCGCTGCTAGGGTCTTGGTGTTCGATGGCTCTGGAGGGTTCCTGTTCTCCCTGGGCGGTTTTGGAGAGAAGCCTGGCCAATTCAAGGCTCCAACTGGGATCGCCATCGGCCTTTCCGGGCAGATATATGTGGGCGATACCGGGAACGCTCGAGTGCAGCGTTTCTCGTCGGCGGGTGTGTTTCAGGAAGTCATCGGCTCGCTCGGAGCAGGGGAAGGGCAGCTCAGGTCGCCTATGCGTCCAGCGGTGCTTCCCAATGGGAACCTGATCGTGCCGGAGAGGGACAACCATCGCCTGCAGATATTCGAGCACGATGAGGGGCCGCCCGTGACAACTGCCAGCGGCTTTCCTGTCGGCTGGACGAATCAGCCCGTGACCGTGACTCTTTCGGCGATCGATGCAAGCTCCGGGGTCGCTGCGACTTTCTATCGGATCGCCTCGGATCCAGTACAGCCTTATACGGGGCCCTTTGTAATCGACCGCGACATGGATGCGATCGTTCGCTGGTGGTCAGTCGACCGGATGGGTAATGTGGAGGCGGAGAACACCAGAAGGGTCAGGATGGACAGGACGCCACCTTCAGGAACCCTTGATATCAATGGAGGCGCTCGATTCACGACGACATCGACTGTGACGCTGAACTCGGCTGTGGTTGGCGGTCACATGATGCGAGTTGATGTGGGTTCTGGCTTCGGGCAGTGGGGACCTGTGTGGCCTGCGCTCGCGGTGACGTTGCCCGGAGAGGGGCATCGGATCGTGCGAACTCAGTATGATGATGTCGCCGGCAACAGGCTTTCGCTTGTCGCATCGATAGCCGTCGATTGGACTGAGCCATCCACGGTAGCATCCGGTTTGACTGATGCCTGGGTCAGGGGTCCCGTTGGATTGTCGCTTGTGGCGACTGACAATGTCATCGGAGTCGCATCCACGCATTTGAGGGTTGGCGGGGCTGGGCCGTTCTCGGAGCACCTTCCCGGGAGCGTGGTCACCATCACCGAAGAGGGCGCGACGACGCTGGAGTGGTATTCGATCGATCTAGCAGGCAACCGAGAGGCCACGAAGACTGCGACAGTCAGGATCGACAACGCGCCGCCTGCCGGGACCTTCGTGCTCGCTGGAGGGGCGACATACGTTGCAACGACTTCCGTGAAGGCCGTTGGAGTCGCGCCGGATTCAACAGAGATGCGCTACACCTCGGGCAGCATGGATACGGGATGGGTCGCATTCGAGCCAGGGGTGTCGCTGACCTTGGATGGTCCGGGCACACATGTGGTCACTGGGCGATTCCGCGATGGAGCAGGAAACGAGGCCGTTCATGAATCCTCGGTCACGGTTGACCTGGGAGCGCCAACGACCACGATCGCCGGCGGCTTCGACGGATTCCGGGCACGTCCGGCTACCCTTACGCTCAATGCTGTTGATGACCGCTCGGGGATCTCGGCGACGTTCTATCAGATCGGGCCAGCCGGACCGGTGCGCCAGTACACTGCACCGATCGTCGTGAGTACTCCTGGGGTCACGCATGTGAGCTTCTGGTCCGTGGACAACGTCGGAAACATCGAGGCGACCAGGACCACCACCGTCAGCATCGTGGAACGCGTGCGACATGAGGGCGTGAATCGCTATCAGACCGCAATCGAGGTGTCTCGGCGAACGTTCTCCGCTGCCGGAAGCGTGGTGTTGGCGAGTGGCGAGGACTTCCCAGACGCTCTTTCGGCGGCATCGCTAGCGGGTGCGCTCGAGGCACCGGTGCTGCTGACGATGAGAAACGCGCTCCCTGATGGATTGCTTGCCGAGGTCGAGCGCCTGCGTGCAACGAAGGTCTACATCATCGGGGGCACGGGAGCCATTGCTCCGGAGGTCGCGAGAAGTATCACAGGTGCTGACATCGCAGTGGAACGCATCGGCGGCCGGGATCGCTTCGACACGGCGGCGCGTGTCGCGGCGGCGACCATTGCCAAGCGCGGCACTGTCGCTGAGCCTGGGCTGGTCTTCGTGGCGCGCGGTGATGATTTCCCCGATGCGGTCTCTGCTGCTCCGGCGGCATTCGCCGGCAGGGTGCCCATCCTGCTCGCGAGGCAGACATCCGTCCCGACGGTGACGGCTGCGGCCATCCGCGATCTTCAGCTGACCGAGGCGATTGTACTCGGCGGGACCGGTGCGATCCAGGAGCAGACACTCCCGGGGCTCGGGATATCCGCACTGCGAGTAGCTGGCGGTGACCGTTACTCCACGTCGGCTGCGGTCTTCGACTTCGCAAGGAGCAGGTCGCTGGTGGGCAGCGTGACTGTCGGGCTCGTAACCGGGGAACGCTTCCCCGATGCGCTCGCGGGCGGAGCTGCGATCGGCCATCGGCGTGGAGCGGTGCTGCTCACCAGGCCGACTTCGCTGTCGGCGCCTGCCCGTGATCGCCTGCTTGCCTCGGCAGGTGTCGTTGAGCGCGTCACGGTCATCGGTGGGCAAGGGGCTGTGACCGACGGTGTCGTCAACGCTGCGATGCAAGCGCTTCAGTGAACCTCGGCGAAAATCACCTCACACACACGGGAGACTTCAGGCAAAATGGACTCCACGTGTCATATATCCGAGAGGGGCGTTGCTAAGATGGCTGAGATTGCGGATATCACGTTTGGGACTGATGGCTGGCGCGGGGTCATCGGCGATGATTTCACTTATGCGAGCCTGCGGCGGGCCGCTGATGCCGCTGGGCGTGTGTTCGCGCAGGACAACCCCGGGGGCCTGATCGTCGTTGGGTACGACACGCGATTCGAGGCCGGTGCTTTCGCTCGCGCGGCCGCCGAGGTGCTCGCCTCGCACGGCCTACAGGTGGCTGTGTCGGATCGGTATATCCCGACTCCGGCTCTCTGCTGGGCGATCGCCAACGACTCCGAGGCTTGCGGCGGCGTCATGCTGACCGCTAGCCACAATCCGGCTCCGTACCTGGGGCTGAAGGTTCGGATGGCCGATGGGGGCGCCTCGCCCGTGGCGTTCACGAAGCGCATAGAGTCAGAGCTTCGCGATGAGCCGCCTACCGCTAGAGGATCCTTCGGCATGGTCGATATTCTCACCAGGTACGTTCAGGCGCTTTGCAGGGTCGTTGATGGGGATGCAATCCGCGCGGCTGGCCTCAAGGTCGCGGTCGATTCGCTTTACGGAGCTGGGCAGGGCTATCTCGCGCAGGCGCTCGGGCTTTCAGGCGTCGAGGTCACAGAGATCCACAAGGAGCGCAATCCCGGCTTTGGTGGGCTCCACCCTGAGCCGATTCCGCCGCACATCAACGAGGTCCAGCGCCTCGTGCGCGCGCAGGGCTTCGACGCCGGCTTCGTGACCGATGGCGATGCCGATCGCATCGGCGCTGTCGACGAGCGCGGGGATTTCGTGAACCCGCATCGCATACTCTCGCTCATCGCCCGTCATCTTGCTGAGGGCAAGGGGTTGCAGGGGCGCATCGTCAAGACGCTCTCGACGTCGGTCCTGGTCGACAGGATCGGTGCTCATCTGGGGCTCGAGGTTACTACGACGCCCGTTGGTTTCAAGTGGATATACGAAGAGATGCTCTCGGGCGATGTGCTGATCGGTGGCGAGGAGTCCGGCGGCATCGGCATCCCTGGTCACGTGCGGGAGCGCGATGGGCTGCTGATGGCGCTCCTGCTCGCCGAGATGATGGCGCAGCGTGGCCGCACTTTGGGCGAGCTCGTCGAGGACCTGTTTGCAGTGACGGGACCGATGGAGTACTCCCGCCGCGATCTGAAGCTCACGGCCGAGCAGAAATCCGCGTTCGTCTCGGCGATGCCGAACATGAGTCCCACAGAGATCGCCGGGATTCCGGTCCTTCGCATCGATCGCACGGACGGCATCAAATTCCTGCTCGCCGATGACGCCTGGTTGCTCCTGCGCACGAGCGGAACCGAGCCCCTTGTTCGCGTGTACGCCGAGGCCTCGACGATGGGCGTCGTGGACGACCTGCTCGACGCGGGCGTGACGTTCGCAAGGGGCGGGTGAGCGCTGCCGATGCGCGTCACGATGCTGAACAAGTACTACCCGCCGCATCTGGGGGGCATCGAGTTCCACATGCGCGACCTTGCCGAGAAGCTGGCGAGCAGCGGCGCAGCCGAAGTCAGCGCCCTGGTGGCGAACGAGGGCCCCGGCGACATTCGCGAGACGATCGCAGGCGTCGAGGTCACGCGCCTCTCTCGGCTGGTTGAGTACGCGTCGACCCCGGTGGCGCCGGGGATGGCGCGCTCGCTGCGCGGATTGGCTGCTTCGGCGACCCCTCCCGACGTGCTGCACTTGCACTTCCCGTACCCGTGGGGCGAGGTGTCCTGGCTTTGGGCGCGCCCTCGCATTCCGACCGTGATGACGTACCACAGCGACATCGTCAGGCAGAAGGCGGCGCTGGCGGCCTACCGGCCGTTCCTAGAGCGCGTGCTCGATAGAGTGGACCTGATCATCGCGAGCTCGCCAAACATGGTGGGCCACTCGGAGTTCCTAGCACCGCGCAAGCGCAAGTGCAGGATCATCCCCTTCGGCATCCACACCGAACGCTATGCCGAGACACCCGAAATCCGTGCGCGAGCCGCCCAACTCCGAGAGCGGCATGGCGAGCGCAAGGTCGTGCTGTTCGTCGGCAGGCTGGTGTATTACAAGGGCATCGACGTCCTGATGCGGGCGATGCAGGGCATCGACGCCGACTTGGTGGTCATAGGTCGCGGGCCGCTCGAGACCGAGATGCGGGAGTTCACGCAGGCTCACGGGATGGCCGAGCGGGTCTACTTCGAGCCCCCGGTGGACGAAGCCGACCTCGCCGCTTGGTATCACGCCGCGGACGTCTTCTGTCTCCCCAGCGTGGCGCGCTCCGAGGCCTTCGGGCTCGTGCAGCTGGAGGCCCACGCCTCGGGACTCCCGGTCGTCTCAACCGATCTGACCACGGGAGTTCCGTTCGTCAACGAGCATGGCGTCTCCGGACTCGTGGTACCGCCGAGTGACGCGGAAGCGCTTGCTTCGGCGCTGAAGGAGCTGCTCGGCGATGACGAGCTTCGTGCGCGCGTGGGCAGACAGGCGAAGGAGCGGGCACTCGACAGGTTCACGATTGACCGCATGGCGGCTGATACCCTCGAGGTCTACCGCGAGGCGATTGCCGGAGGCACCGGATGAGACGAGGGCCCTTCATCGCCCTTTCGGTGGCCCTCGATGCGCTGCTGATCAACGTCGGCATCGTCGCGGCGTTCTTCCTGCGCTTCGGCGGCACGCTACCCACTTTCAACTTCGAGCCTTTCGTCGCACTCGCGCCGTTCATCACCCTTGTCTACCTCGGCTGCGGATACATCTACGGCCTCTATGAACCCGAACGCATAGAGAATCCCTGGACGGTGTTTCGAGCGGTCGTCACCGCCGTTACGCTGGGTACTGCGCTCACCAGCGCGTTGCTGTTCTTCGCAGGCCCCGAGTTCCTGGCCTTCTCGCGCTTCGTCCTTCTCATCAGCCTCGTGATCCTGACGCTGCTTCTCACGGGTTGGCGGATGGGGTTCTTCCGCATCACCTCGATCAGCTGGCCCGAGCAGCGGATCGTGCTGGTTGGCACCAACGGACTCGCCATTGAACTCGCCGAGGAACTAGCCGCCAGGACTCGCTGGGGTTACACGCTCGTCGGGCTGGTCGAGGCGGCCCATGAGGATGGCCGACCACTCGGGTGCTCCCCCCAAGCGCAGATCGAGGAGCCCTTCCCGGTTTTGGGGTGCCTCGATGCCATCGGTAGAATCGTCGAAGAGCATCGGGTCAACAGGGTGATCGTCGTTTCGCCCGTCGCCCTGCGTGACCTCATCGAACGCCTTACCCTCGCCGATGAGGTCGATGTCAGGGTCGACGTGGTTCCTGAGCTCTACGAGATATTCATCGGCAAGGTCGATAGCCTCGTGGGCGACATCCCGCTCATGGAAGTCACTCGCAGCATCCAGCCGCGGTGGACGATCGTCCTCAAGCGAGGCATCGACATCTTCGGCGCAACGGCTCTGCTGATTGCGCTCTCACCGCTCTTGCTGCTCACGAGTCTGGCCGTGCTGCTGACGATGGGCTGGCCAATTCTCTATTCGCAGGAGCGCATGGGCCGGGACATGCGTGTGTTCCGGCTGTACAAGTTCCGCACCATGATCAAGGAGGCCGAGAAGGAAACCGGCCCGGTGCTCGCTGGAGCCTGTGATACTCGCGTCACTCCGGTTGGCAGGGTCTTGCGCAAGTACCGCATCGACGAACTCCCGCAGCTCGCCAACATACTACTCGGGCATATGAGCTTCGTCGGACCACGGCCAGAGCGCCCATTCTTCGTCAAGAGTCATGTCGCCGAGATCCCGGGATACAGAGAGCGTTTTCGAATCGCACCGGGGGTCACTGGTTTGGCTCAGGTCAGCGGTGGATACGCCACAACCGCCGAGAGAAAACTCAAGTATGACCTCATTTACATGTATCATCATAATCTGTCCATGGACCTACAGATCGTCTTGGAGACTCTCCGGGTGGTCCTTACCGGCCGAGGAGCGAGATAGGAGCCACAACGTTGGTCGCAAAACGACGCAAGAGCAAGTCAGAAGAGGTGCAGGCTACCCCTGAGAGCAACCGAAGCCAGCGCCAAGGAGGCAATCAGGCTGCCGTGGCGATGACATCGGGATCCTCTCCGATTGGTACGATGACCACACCGGAGAAACTGGCATGGTGGGCCCTGCTGGGCCTTGTGTTCTTCGTTCCCATAGCGACCAGCAACTGGACGTGGCTTGGTTTTCAGGTTCCCTTCACATTCGACCAGTTCGACATCATCAAAGTCTTCGTGATGCGGGCATTCTTGGTGGTCGGGCTCGCAGCGTGGGCGTGGCACATTTTGTTCAACGGCGGGAAGATCAGGTTCACATGGGTGTTCTACCTTGTGGTCGCATTCGTCATCTGGACGCTATTGACCACGATTACGTCGATCCATCCCGAGACGGCGCTCTTCGGGAAGTATCGCCGCTTCGAGGGACTGATGTCGTTCATAACCTATGCTGGCGTCCTTTTCCTGGGGATACAACTGCTGGACAGGATGTCGCGTATCAAGAAGATGGCGCAGACCTTCTTCTGGTCCGCCGTCATCGTCAATGGCTATGGAATCATGCAGTCCCTTGGGGTGGACCCCAACCTTTGGGGAGCGCTCCCGTTCGAGGCCTACCGGGCTTTCTCAACCTTCGGCAATCCCAACTTCCTCGGCGGATTCACCATCTTCGCTCTCGGTGTATCTCTGGGACTTGTTCTGAGCGAACAGCGTCCGACATGGCGCGCTGTCTGGTGGGTTGGGTTCCTGATGTCGGTCTGGTGCTGGGTCGTGGCTTTCACGCGCGGCGCCTGGGTGGGCGGCGCGATCGCGATCGCGATCATCATCGCCTTCGCGCTCTGGCAAAGAGCCAAATTTAGCGGTACAGATGGGATCTTCGCTGGTGGGATAGGGTTACTGGTCGCAACGCTGACAGCCATCAGCCTGAACTCACCTCATCCAGTGATGAACGTTGGAGAGAGGCTCTCAACGATCTTCGTGTTCGATCAAGGTAGCGGAGGCACGCGATTGCAAATCTGGCAAGCGGCCATCGCCGCTATCCAGGAACGACCAATCTTCGGCTATGGGGCAGACACCTTCCGGTTGATCTTCCCCCGATTCAAGCCGTTCGAGTATACCGAGGCCGCAGGATACCTCTCGGTGGCCGATAATGCGCATAACTACCCGCTACAGTTGATGACGACACTAGGCATTCCCGGGTTCTTGTTGCTCTATGCGGTGTTCGTTGTTGTGGCCTTTCTGTCGGCGCGCCACCTTTTGCGATCCACCCACTCGGGGGGAGACAAGTTCCTCATGGCGGGGCTATGGGCGGCATGTTTCGGTTTCATCGTGAGTCTGAACTTCGGGCTTGCCATAACGGGTAAGGCGGTGTTCACGTGGGTCTTCATGGCGGCACTCATGGCCCCGCTGGCTCGTACTATCACCGTCAAACCGGTCTCTTGGGCTCCCGTCGGAGCCTTTTCAGCTGCCGCGTTGGCGGCAGTGATGTTCTACTTCAACTTCACACACGTTCTCGCGGATAACTACCACCTCAGGGCCTCTGTCATGACCCAAGGCGTGCAGCGGGTCGAAGCGGCTGAAGGTGCCGTCCGACTGAACCCTTTCAACGACATGTACCGCGCTGAGCTTGCCATGGCTCACATGGACCTGTTCTCGGGTCACCTCGCCGGCTTGCAGGCAGCCAGGGGAACGCCGGAGGAAGAAAGTCGTCGAGCGGCAGCCATACAGCAGTTTGAGGTGACAGAAAGGGTCCTCCTCGACGTAATTGAGTTCGTTCCCTGGGAGTTCGACAACTACGTGTTCCTCTCGAACTTGTACGTCGGAGCGGGACAGTTCCTCGATCGGGCGTATTATCAGAGGGCAGTTGACATCGCCAGACGAGGCATCTATGACATGGGCTTCGAGAACGGCCCTGCCCTCAGGTTGCAGCTTGCCAACGCATTGCTGGAGCTCGGTGATGCCGAAGGTGCGTACAGGGAGATCAGCCTGGCAGCTAGCCAGGATCGGAATTTCGCAGACGCCCACTTTGTTCTTGCGATTGCCGCCGAGAGGGTGGGCGATCTCGACAGGGCTCATCAAGCCCTGTCGCATGTCCTGCTGATTCGCCCGGACTATCCCGGCGCAGCCCAGTCGCTAGCAAACTTAGAGGCCCGGATGGCCGAGACACCCACGGTTCAGCCATGATGACCGCCTGACCAGAGAGATTGAGAAAGTGTCCCAGCACTCAGGAATACCGCCACTGACCATACAGCGACTACCGCTCTATCTCCGCTGTCTGATACGACTTCAGTCGCAGAGGGTGGACGTCGTCAGCTCCGAGCGAATCGCCGAGCTGGCGGGAACCAACGCAGCGCAGGTGCGTAAAGACTTCTCCTACCTAGGAGAGTTCGGCGTCCGTGGCCTTGGGTACGAGGTCGACTCACTCGTGGTCCATCTTTCTAGGTGGCTTGGCCTGCAGCGGACTCGGAACGTTGCGATAATCGGCTACGGTCGCCTCGGCGCTGCCCTTCAGGGTTACGGCGGGTTGCAGGATCGTGGGTTCCTCGTGAGGGCGGTCTTCGACATCGATGCCGACAAGGTTGGCATGTCGGTCCCCGGGGGAATCACGGTCGAGTCAATGAATCGCTTCGCCGAAGTCGCTAAAGAAAACGACATTGAGCTGGCCATCGTCACCGTCCCCGCAAGTGCCGCGCAAGGAATCGCCGAGAAGGTCGTGGCGGCAGGGGTCAAAGGCATACTGAACTTCGCACCGCAGCGCCTCGAGCTTCCTCACGATGTTGCTGTCCGTCAGGCTGATCTGGCAGCGGAGTTGCAGATACTCTCGTATCATCTACGCGAGGATTTCGGGTCATGAGCCAAGATAACGAGCGTCCTACCGATCAGCCGCAGGTTCCCCCATGGCTTGCGGCCACCGTGCTGGTGCTGCTCCTGGCAGTGGTCGGCGCTGCGGGCTTCATCATCAGGGGGCAGTTTGACGAAGGCGCATCTGCTCAGTCCACTCGTGAGATTGAGCGCAAAGAGGAAGTCGTAGAAAGAGACCCCGAGGATGTCGAAGGACTCCTAGCGCTAGGGGCCTCCTACCATCAGGCCGGACGCCTCAGAGAAGCGATCGAGAAGTTCGAAAGGGTCCTCGAGATCAGGCCCTTTGACACCGCCGCCCTCTACGGCAAGGGACTCGTATTCATCGACCAAGGAAATGACAGGGAAGCCGAGGAGACCCTGTGGGACGTCCTTGAGCGGGATCCCGGGCATGTCCTTGCAGCGGAGACCCTCGGCCAATTCTATGCGGAGCGCGGAGAGTATCGCTCCTTGATCTACACCGTCAGACCTGTGGTGGAAAAGAACGAGTCTTCCGCGGATCTCCAGTACCTGATGGGCTTGGGTTACGAGAACCTTGGAAGGGGAGACTGGGCTGCCGCTCGTTATAGGCTCGCCCTCAAGTATTTCCCCGGAATGCCGGAGGCCCGAGAGGGACTGGAGCGACTGGGAGTCGTCGAGTGACCGAAGTACAAGAAGCATCTTCACCCAGACAGATGTTTTCCATCGCGGCACTCGTACTTGCCATCGTCTTCGCGGGGCTTATGGCGTACATCGTCTTCGCGATGGGCAATGAGTCCGAAGAGTTGGTCCCCGAGGTCAAGGCCGGGGTCATCGCGCGGGTGGTCATCGAAGGGCCAGGTACAGGCGACAAGCCCTACTTCTCCAGACCGTTGGGCGCAGCCATTGACGACCAGGGCCGGATATATGTGGCGGATACTGGCAACGACCGAGTCTGCGTGTTCGATTCGGAAGGCAACTTCTTGTTCGAATTCGGTGGCCGAGGGGTCGCCAAGCCAGCCCCGGGAATCATGGCTACTTGGGAACCGGGGCGCATGAACTCACCTGCCGGCATAGACGTTGATGAGAACGGGGACATCTACGTCGCCGACTTTCGTAACGACCAGATCCAGGTCTTCGACTCGGAAGGGAATTTCCTTCGTCGCTTCCCCGACCCCCTCGAGAAGGTCGGGAGAGGAGCGTCGGGCTATGGTGGTACTGGCATTGCAGTCATCGGCATCGACGTGGTCGACGGACACGTGTATGCCACCGACTCATACCAGGTCGTTGTATTCACGACTGAGGGGGAGTTCGTGCGCCAGTTCGGGCGTCCCGGAACTGCTCCCGGCGAGATGGATCGCCCCAATGGGCTGGCGGTGGCGGCGGATGGCACCATCTACCTGGCCGACTCCAACAACAACAGGGTGTCCGCTTTAGCCCATGATGGAACCTCGCGCTGGGTGGCTGGCACTCCCGTATTCGACCTTGATGAGCAAATCGATAACGAGTTCGGCTTGCCTCGCGACACCGCTATATCAGCGGACAATACAATATTGGTTATCGACGCCTTCAGATTCGAGATCGTCGAGCTTGATCGCAGCGGAAATGTCTTGAACCGATTCGGCGAACGCGGAACCGAGCCAGGCGGGTTCAACTTCCCAAATGCGATCGACGTCCATGAAGATCGCGTACTGGTGACCGACAAAGGAAACAACCGAGTTCAGCTGGTAGAGATTGTCGGCCCATGAGCCGGATGAACTCGGACATGCAGGGCTTTGCTGCCTAAAGCCAACGAACTTGAGCAGCTGGTGTGAATCTTGTTTGTAAAGGTTGCTTCAGGTAACATTGGATCGGAGATTCGGGCCGTTTGTCTGAGCACGACTTATCGATGGGTGGTACTCTCTTTTGAGGCTGGGATTGGCGAAATACACAATCTTGTGCTCACTGCTGATGGCGGTGTTCGTCGCTCCCGCATTCGGATTCGATGAGACCGTACCGCCGACTGGTAGGACATGCTCGGAGTGCCATGGCCTCGATGTCGGAGAGACGACATTGACGGTTCAGTCAGTAAGGCCGAGGCAAGGACCTCACGGTGGCTACACCACTGGCACACAGAAGTGCCAGACGTGTCACACGATACACAACGCCCCTCTCGGAAGTACCATCCTGCTTCCGGCACATTCGATCAGGGACACTTGTCTTACCTGCCACGATGGGACGGGCGGTAAGGGAGTGTACGGCACACTGGCGGCTAGAGGGATCGAGGCCACTTCGGGACATAGGATCGAGTGGACCAATCTCGTACCTGGCGGAGATCCGGCTGGCGGTGCCCAGGCTAAAACATTCTTGGGCGTGGGCGGACTCCTGACGTGCAGTGATTGCCATAGTCCACACGGAGCCGATACCGTACGGCCATTCACGGGCGATCGCATCAGAGCGTCAGCCCCACAAGCATTTCCAACTACCGATCCTGCCGCCGTGGTCAAAACTGACCGCTTGCTGAAGCGTCGGCCTACTACGGCGACCAGGTCCGTGGATGTGTACGGCTCGGATTGGTGTGCGTCGTGTCATCAAGGTCGGCTACTGGCCTCACATCCCGCAACCAACCATCCGGTCACTTCGAATCCGACCAACACAGCTGGGGTCCACTACGACAGGATTCGGCGGGTCGCAGGAGCCAATACCACTTCCACCGTGTGGGGGACCCTTGGCGCATCCAACCGCGGTTTCGTGATGCCGACCTCGACGGTCCCTCCTCGGCAGGCTCCGATCTGTCAGCAGTGTCACGAGGACCCTCGATCGGTAGGGAATGATCCGGCGCGTCGTCAGCAGATATCTACTCTTGCTGGCTTTAACGAGGAGTTCCGCATCACCGCTGCAGATGGAGCGGTTGCAACAGACAACCCACGCTTCCAAGTGTTCCCGCACGAGTCTGCGGTGCCCCGTCTTCTGGTGGAGGACTTCGATAGCCTCTGCTTGAACTGCCACAGCCCGTGATCTTCCAGGCTGGAGCCTCGCCTACGATGGTAATGACCCGATAGCAGAAAGGCATCTCGCCGATGCAAACTTCCACTCCGCGCAGCGTCAGCGTACCCTCGTTATTGTTGGCATGCATGGCCGTGATCGTCCCGCTTGCTCTATTGGGATGCTCCACAGCTGAGCCGGAGCCGACGCCTCCGCCCACGGGCGAAGTGCCTGTTGAGGGAGACCAGGCCGTAAGGTTCCCTGAGCCTGAGTACACGGACCTCTCGACACCCGAGGAAGCCGTTCGAACTTACCTAGCTTGGATCTCGCACGCATATCGCATCAAGGATGCCCAGGTGGCGTGGGATTACATGACATCCTGGGAGTTCGTGCGAGTCGAGGCCTATCTTCAAAAGAACCTCTCCGAAAGCAGAGGCATAGACCAGAGACTCCAGCACTTCGAGGTCACCCAGGTGACGGGTAGTGAGACGACTAAGACTGTCGACACCTATGAAGACTGGAGCTACTGGTACTTCGGGCCTGATGGACTTCCCATCAGCGATGAGTTGACCGCCACCTTTACAAATCGATACACGGTAGTTCGCGATACCGGGCGCAATGTCTGGCTCGTGGATGAGGTCTATGCTGTGCCTAAGGGAGAGGTTGAGTAGCGCAGTGGCGAAGCTCGCCGAGCGGTTGCGCAAGATGTCTAGGATCCTGAGTGCGCCTCGGTTTGCAGTCTGGCTGATGGTTGTGCTTGGCATCTACTTGGTCGTTGGTTCGATTTTCCCGCAAAGAAGTCTGGATCGAGCAGGATATGCGGTGTGGGCGGCAGATAACCCCACATTGAGTGCGGTCACCGAAGCGCTAGGTCTTGATGCCCCTTTCATTCATCCAGTCTTCTTTGCGATTGTGGCACTGTTGACCATCTCCACCATCCTGTGTTCGATCCAGCGCACCGAGCGAGCCCTGAGGATATATCGTGCGGTCGGAGTTCCCAGCCAAAAAAGAATAGCTGCTGTCCGCAAGAATCCGCGACTTCGGATCGAGCTTGAAGTCGGCCGCGAACAGGAGCTCTATGACCGGGCCATAGCCTCCCTTCGTCACTTGAAGTTGAGGGTCGCGGGTGAACCCGGTGCAAGCCATGGGTACTCTGGGGCATGGGGACTTTTTGGATCACCAGTGTTCCACTGGACTCTGGTTGGGCTGTTCCTGGTCATCTCGGGCGGTATGCTCACCAGGTCCGAAGGTCTGCTTGGCATTGTGGAGAACACACAGCGGCTGGATGTAGAGGAGTCCTACGGTCTCCTTCAGCGGGGCCCTTTGCATGGCGAGATGAGCGGCATGATCATCGGTATCGCGGGCACGATGCCGGACTCGTTCGTTTACAACGGCATCGAACGAGGACCCGTGCCCGAGGTCTACCTCAAAGATGGGGATCGAGAATTGGCCCGCGGCAAGGTCTTCCCCAACCACCCCCTTCGGTACTCATCCTATTTGATACATTTAACCTCCACTGGACTGGGCATTGTCACGACCACCGTTGCCGAAGATGACGGCGAGGAACGCTCCACTCAGGTTTTCATCGATAGGGACCCAGTGAACCCGGCGGTGTGGGGGACTGCCTCCGAGATTTTCCTCGATGAGCAGGGCACAGAGGTTTCGAGAGCGACTTTCTCCACGGCACCGGGAACACGGAAGGTCAGAGTAGATGTCACTCGGGCAGACGGCACATCTGAAGGGATGGTCCTAGGCATTGGCGAGACCATCAAGGTCAAAGATGGCTATTCTTTGCGGATAGACTACCTTGGAGCATATGCTCGACTCTCGGTTGTGGATGACTGGTCGTTGCCGTTCATCTACTTCTTTTTCGCACTCGCCACTGTAGCCGTGGGCATCTCTGTTCTGGTTCCATACAGGGGAGTTTGGGTCGTGCTGGATTCATCGGGAGACAAGCCGAGTATCTGCGTGACCGTCAGCCACAGCCGAGGCGACTCTTTGTTTGTTGATAGCGTGAAGGCCTCGATCGAGCAGGCCGTTCGGGAGGGAAGATCATGACACCTGAGCTGGAAGTAATCCTCATGTGGGCAGGCGTGACGTTTTACGCTCTGTCGTCGGTGTTGTTCGTATCGGCGCTTTTCTTTCGCAAAGCGGGGCTATGGGCTTTCGGATTGTGGGCAGCAGCGATAGGGTTGATACCGCACGGGGCCGCCATAATCGGACGCTGGATCAGAATCGATAGGGGTCCATATCTAGGTTTCTACGAGGTGGTATCTAGTTACGCCTTCGTTGCAGTCGCGCTCTTGGTAGTCATTGCTTTTCGCAGAAGGGATATGACCGGGATTGGTGTCGGCCTGATGCCACTCAGCTTCCTGATGCTGGGGGCAGCGATGTTCACATCGAGGTATGAGCTTGCGATGACAGGCATGCTAGCGAGCTGGTGGCTCAGCATCCATGTAATCTTTGCAAAGATCGGCTACGGCGCCTTCCTGATCTCGTTCGCTTTGTCGTTGGTGTTCCTATTTCGCGACAAATCGGGCGGGTTCTTAGCCGAGGCACTGGAGAAGATGCCCCCGCAGGGCTATATTGACGATCTTCAATTCAAGTTTGTCGGCCTAGGCTTTATCTTTTACGGGATTATGATCGTTTCGGGTGCCATCTGGGCCAATGAGGCCTGGGGAAGATACTGGGGCTGGGATCCTATCGAGACATGGTCCTTGATCGCCTGGATTGTTTACGCTCTATTCCTTCACGCTCGCCTCACTCTAGGCTGGCGCGGGCGTAAGCTGGCCTGGTTCTCAGTTATTGCCCTGCCGATAGTGTCTTTTTCCCTCATGGGCGTTCCGCTCGTGTACGATTCGATCCACGGCGCCTATCTGCTAGGTTTTTGATCGTCACTTGGTCTTAAGGTGGGGCAAGATTTCGAGCAACGTACTTCGTTAAGTTTCGTTCAATCGAAGCCCTTTGCGTGATACTATGTCGTTGGTCCTAGCAAGTATTGGGCGCAGCAAGGTACGGGCCTTTGGACCTATTCGAGCCAGGAGGACCCTTGAGTGACCCGGAAGTCGTCGTAGCAGACGATGGTGTTCAGCAATACTCTGACCCAGAGGGCGGGACTAGAGATTCCAAGCGCAAGTACTGGCTGATTCTACTACCGCTCTTACTTCTGTTGTTTGCGACCACTGTTGCGGTCGATCATTGGGTTACCCGGGGGCCGGATCAAGCGGTGTTCATCGCACGGAATCTCGAGTGCCTTCAGTGTCACACGGAGCTCATTCCTGACATGGGTCTCGAGTCTGTCCACAGCCCCTTCATGCACAAGGAATGCACCGTGTGTCATACGGTGCATGGGACTGAGATAGAGCGGTCGATCACTTCGGGCACTTCTGACACGTTTGAGCGTGTCCGCTCAGTGGTCGAGTGGCTGCCCTTGAACATCGTCGTTTCCCTGTTCGATGACGCATCGAGCGTCACGAAAGAACCTAGCGCTGATGGCCCAGTAGGGGAAACAGTTACAAAACAGGTGGTCGAGGCGGATTCTCGCTTGGTCGCTCCTGTTGAAGAGCTGTGTTGGGTATGCCATGGTGACCTTGGCCCCAAGCTAGCATATCCATACGGGCACGATCCCTTTAGTCGTGGACAGTGCATGACTTGTCATGAGCCACATGCATCCCCGTACTCATATCTGCTACTGCAACATGAGCGTGACTTGTGTATCACATGCCATTCAGTCGGCCCTGAAATGGCTCGCGACCAAACACACCCCCCCTACGCAAGAAGAATGTGTCTAGATTGCCACGACCCACATGCGTCTCAGTGGTCTGGCGTATTGGTATCGCGCCAGACCGAGCTATGCTTCAGATGCCATCCATCGGTGGCGCCTCTAAGTAAGATGCCAGTTCAGCATCAGCCCTTTGAGTACGACAACTGCATGGGGTGCCACGAGCCGCACGGATCCGATTACAGGCCGTTGTTGCTGAAAGCAGAGCCGGATTTGTGCTACGACTGCCACCCTTATATCGAGGATGAATTCCAACTCGCGAGCATTCATCCGGTGGGAACTTACGAGCTTAACTGTGCTGACTGCCATGACGCCCATGCGGCGAACTACTCGGGCCTTTTGATAGCAGGAGACAACGAGCTATGTTATGTATGCCACTCCGCCGCCATAGAACCGCAGTACGAAGCATCAGCGCACAGTGATATACTGTGCGTGGAGTGTCACACTCCTCATGGGTCTAGGTACGCACCAATTTTGGTGGCCCGAAATCCGGACCTGTGCCTAGAGTGTCACAATCCGCGTTACTATGATGAATCCTCACGGACGGTCAGACGCAACAACCATCCAGTGAGGCCCGAACACTTCGACGTGAATAACAGATCGCCGTTGACATGTACATCCAGCTGTCATGACCCGCACGGTACGGATTACACATACATGATGCGGTACATGGACGGAGCCTACGACGGAAACTGTTTGATATGTCACGCGGTCACCGAGGGCCAGAGGGTCGGAATTGATTTCTGACGACGAGGCAATTGAAAAGGAGCAGTGCCTGAGATGCCAGAAAAGGAAAAGACCGAGAGAAAACTTTCACTTGGAAAGCTGGTTGGTGGGTTCAAGAATCCCAAGACCCGCCCGCGCTTCATAATCTGGACAGGATCGGTAGTCTTCTTCCTGGCCGGCTTCGTCCTTTTCGCAATGATGGTCACCT